>CAZQGA010000001.1:0-26446 GCA_964592735.1 uncultured Chromatiaceae bacterium
CGCACCCGCTGCGGTGGTGCAGACCATGAGATCCGGCGCCAGCAATGCCATGGTCACGCTGCGCATCTGGCCGGGCCGGACAAAG
The DNA here is from genome assembly GCA_964592735.1 of uncultured Chromatiaceae bacterium. Lineage (GTDB taxonomy): Bacteria > Pseudomonadota > Gammaproteobacteria > Steroidobacterales > QUBU01. The sequence continues at coordinate 86 of CAZQGA010000001.1, forward strand.
TCCCAGTTGCCATCGGCATTGGCATCGCTGCGGGTGACGGAGTAGCGGATGGGATTGCCCCAGGCGTCGAGAAGAAGCTGGTCGGTGTTGCGTTGTCCCGGCAAGCCCAGCGTCACCGCCGGCACGAAGCCATGCTGGAGCACGCAGCCCGTCGCGGTGGGTGCCGCACGGCCATTGCTCACAGGCGTGGCCGGACATGGCAGGGCATCGTTCGCCAGCGCGTATCCCGTGATGGCGTCACGGATCTCCTCGAGCTGCCGGGCCGTGCCGTCGTGGCGCTGCTGGTCCACCCGCGCACTGAGCGGCATCACCAGACCCGCCAGGAGCAGACCCATGATGGTCAGCACGATGGCCAGTTCGATGAGGCTGAAGCCGCGCTCGCGGCAGGATGGCATCAACATGCGGCAACCCCCAGCAGCGGATCGATGCAGAAGAGCAGGTCGTTGAATGTGGCGCTGGCGGCGCCGGACTCATAGTCGCCATCACCTGTGCTGTTGGGATGATTGGCAGCATTGCGGCCCTCGAGGTAGTTGCTGATGTCCCGGCGTGCATCCGCATCCGTGGGCGGCGCGTCGCGGGCCTGGTGCAGGGCGGTCAGACGCCGGCCGCCGAACATGACCACTGCAGCATGGCCACCCGCTCCGTTGACCTTGAGGCAGGTGCCACAGACCGGGTATGGCGAGGCATCCGGACGGAAGCTGCCCGCCACCGCATAAAAAAGGTGGTCCTTCCAGTTGCGCCACAGGGCAAACATCCGTGGTGTCCACTCAGGCACCGCTGCCGGATTGCAGTCGGTGAGTACGCGCAGGTGCGGGTTTCCCGTCCTGAGATTCGCGTCATTCACCGTGTCAGGCACACGGCCAGACAGCCAGCCGACCGGGGTATCGTCGTATCCGGCCTCGGTGCGATATTCAGTCAGTGCCACCGGCGCAGGCCACGGCAGCCGGCGGTCGCCCACTCCACCTGGATTGGTCTTGCCGTAATGGGCAATGCACCTGGCCACCGCCTGGGTGAGGTCACGCAGTTGCGCCTGTACATCGGCGCGGCGCAGGAGGCGGTCCTCGACTTCGCTGCGGGTAATGAAGGCGATCCGGTCATTGATATCATCACGGCCGGCGTCAGCGCTGATGAAGTCATCGATGGCATCAGGCAGTGGCGCCAGGTTCGAGTTGTCGATGCCGGTCAACTGATCGCGGTCCAGATAGGCACGCGACACGTCATTGCCGCCACATTGTTCAGTTCCGGCGGGGAGCGCACTGCGCGATTGACCCGAAAGCGGCGGCCCCGGCGCGATGATCACCGCCACCGCACGATCAGCTGGTGTGGAACCGGCGAGCAGTGTCATGCCGTTGCTGGCGAAAACGCGGAACTGGCCGTTGCTGTCGGTGTTCAGCATTTCCGGCGGTGCCAGGGGAGCTGCCTTCCAGGTTCCCGATACCGCATACCACAAACATTCGCCCGGGCCGTCGCGTACAGGCCCGATGCCGACGCTCCTCCAGGGGAAGCGGCCAATCACGCTGCGGTGGCGGGCCAGGCAGGCGCTGTCGTGGGCCACGCCCTCAGCGAAGCCCCCGAGGGTATCGATGTCCGGGCAGGGCAACAGGCCGTAGGTCCCCGGGTTGGCCACCTCCGTGGTGACCATGTAGCCGAGCAGTGCTTCCTTGGCGGCAGCAAGCGCGGCGATGGACTTCCCGGCACGGGCACCAGTACTGGCGCGCACGTCCAGCCCCCGCGCCAGCAGGGCAGCGGCACCGAGGATCAGAACCAGCATCATGATCAGGAGTGCCGCGCCGGCCTGTGCGCGGACATTCATGGCCTCGCAGAGCCTGGGGCTACCGTCGCCGCGACGTCGCTGCTTTGTGCGACGGCGGGTAGCTTCGGCTCCCCGGAGGACGGTGCAACTGCCGCCGCCGTCTGCGGGACAGGCCCACTGCACTGGGCGCAGTCGCGTACGCGTCCAGTCACAGGATCCCAGGACTGGCCGGGCTTCAGGCGGATCGTGCTGGTGCCCGGCAGGATCACACGGTTCTGGACGTCTGGCGGCTGCATCACACTCACGGGCCGTCCATTGATCCAGACGACAGGTTGTGCATGCCGTGAGCGCACGAGACCGTTCATGACGACGCGCCGGTCCGCATCGGCCTGCACCGCAGCCAGACCAGCCGGGGAGATCGCGTCACGCTGCCCGCCACGCCTGCGTTCCTCGTCCAGGGCACGCCGCTCGGCAGGCGTCGTGAACAGGCGTCCGACCGCTCCTTCACTGGCGTGGACCGGCCGCGCCAATCCGGCTGCAGCTAAGGCAAGGATAACGACCAGGGCATGGCGCAGGATGGCGTTCACCCGGTCACCTCCGTCACGGTGACACTGGGCACATCCAGCGGAATCGAGTACCAGCGCAATGTACAAGTACCGGCAACATTGGCCTTGCCTGCACCAGACGCGCCATCGTGCCCGGCGACGCGCTCGAGCGAGCAGCCTGCGACACTGAAGAAACCGGGCGCCTGCTCGTGCAACCAGTCCACGAGACGCAGGAGGTCAAGCTCGTGCACGAGACCCATCTGCACTTCCACCGCTGTCGCCTGGACCGCAGCCAGTTGGCCGGGCTGCGGATATGGCACCTGGAATGCATGACGCGGACCTATCGCATAACGCAGGTAGGGAAAGCCCAGGGTGGATGCGGCATCGTGCAGGACCTGCGCGAGCATCAGGCGTTGCTCACCCCCGATGACCCCCGTCGCCTGCAGGGACTGGAAGCGCGATCCGAACTCCTTCTCGGCCTGCAGCCGCTCGGCGAGTGCTGTTCGCTGCTGGTCCAGTGCGGCCAGCTGCTGCTGGCGGCTGTCCGACGCGGACAAGAAATCACCGTGGATCCAGTAGCTCGCGCCGAGCGCGGCCAGCGCGATCATGCAAACGGCAATCCGCCAGGCCAGGCCCTGGAAGAAAAACTTCCAGTCCATGTCAGGCGGTCGCACCGGGGAGCCTCAGGCGGATGTCCAGCGTGAAACCGGCACTGATCCCGCTGGCGTTGCCGCCACTGGCCTCGCCGGTGAGGGTGGAGTCGGGACGGAGGTCCAGCGGCTGTGCTTTAGGTGTTACCCGCTCGACATCCGGGTTCGCCCGCAATTCATCGGCGAACGCCTCGATCTCTGCGAACGCCTGCACGTAGTCCCCACGAAACGGGGCCACATGCCCGCGTACAGTGACACTGACGGCATCCGCTGCCGTGGCACTTGCCGGAACGGCCATTGCGCTGGCATCGATCGCTTCGCCGCCCGCGCCGGCCGGCTCGGCATCAGGCGAACCGACGGTCCACTGAATCGCATCGATCTGGATGCCGGGCTGCGATGTAACGGCTGCAGCCACCGCAGCGAGGAGCCAGTCCGGATCAGCCTGATGGTCCGCAATGGCGTCGTAGGCCATCACCACTTCCCGCATGCGCAGCGGATCCATGCCTGCGGCAGTGGTTCCCGGGTCAGGCAGCACCGTCTGGAGCTGGGTCACGGCCACGCTGGAACTGTAGAGCTGCTGGCCGGCCGAAAGGATATCCAGCCCGCTGCGCATGGCACCGGCCAGTGCCAGACCGGCCACCGCCAGGCACACGGCACCCGCCATACCGCGGGCCCGGTAGATCCGGAAGTAGCGGCGCTCGCCTGCCGGGGCCAGATTGCCCTGCAACGGCGTGTTGCGCAGCATCTCGATGAAGCAGCGCTCCGAGTGCTCCATCTGCAGGCCGGCGGGCAACTGCAGGCGGCGGTTGATCGCTTCGGCCTGCAACTCGTGCAGCTGCCAGGTCTCGCCGTGGCCGGTGGCTGCCGTGAGCAGCCTTCGATCGATGGTCGACAGAAGCAGCTGCAGCGGGCTTTCGACCGTCGCCTCATACGTCGCGTCAAAGTAGCGCAGGCTTTCCTCGACCTGGCGCTGCAGAAAAGCACCATCTTCCAGTGCCGGGTCGGCGAGGCCACGCAGGCCACGGCTGCCGATGAGCTCTCCACGGCGGAAAAAGCTGTGTTGGCGACTGCCACTGCCGCGATGGAGCACCAGCAACACCGCATCAGCACTGCGGGCGGTATCGTCGAGCAGGCGGTCGGAGAGCAGTGCGGGAATGAATACACCAGTAACCGGCACTCGCGCGCTGGCCAGGGCACCCAGCAGCTCGCGCACCGGATCCGGCCGGGTCAGTGCGGACAGCAGGGCATGGTTTTCCTCCGGGTTGCGCAGGCTGCGGCCCTGGAGGGTTGCCACCCGGTAGGGTGATCTCGCAAAGGCACGGGCCAGCCGGCGGGCCAGGAGTGCCTGCTGGTCGCGGCGCCCAAGCCGCGGGATCGTCTCGCGAAGATGCTCCTCGTCGATCCGGTCGACCAGGATGGCCACCGGCGCAACCGGCAGGCGCACGAGTTCGGCAACGAGCTGCATGGGGTTGGTCATCGGTGCGCTGCCCGGGAAAGCCGGTGCAAAGCCCCGCCCCTGCCACGACCAGAGGGTGGCACCCGAAGTACTGAAATAGACGACGTGCCCGGTTTGCATTGCGTTCACATCGAGATCTTGCCGATAGTGTCGTAGATGGGACCGAGCACGGCCATCATGACCCAGCCCAGAATCAATCCGAGGATCACGGTCATGGCCGGTTCAATCATGGCCTGCAGGCGTTCGACGGACTCTTTCACCTCGCGGGTGTAGAAGTAGGTGACGTTTAGGAGTGACTCCTCGAGCTGGCCAACATCCTCACCCATCTTCACCATGCGCAGCACCAGCGGCGGGAACAGCTCGGCCTTGCCAAGCGCCATGCTGAGGCTGTTGCCCTGCTCCACGGATGCATGCACCCGCTCCAGCGCCTCGGCGATGACAGCATTGCCGGCCAGATCACGGGAAGTCTTCAGGGCATCGACAATGGTGATGCCTGAGGCATACATGATCTGGAAGTAAGTGACGAAGCGGCTCATCACGATTTTTTCCAGGATGGGCCCGACGATCCAGGTCCGCAGTTTCAGGCCATCGAATGCACGACGCGCCTGCAGGCTGCGGCGGACCAGGTAGCGGGCACCAAAGCCAAGCCCGGCCGGCAGCGCCAGCAGCAATGGCCAGTACGCCGTCACAAAACCCGATGTGGCCACGAGGGCGCGGGTATGGAGCGGCATGTCCTGGCCCATGTTCGTCAGGAACTCCGTCATCTGCGGCACGACGTAGACCATCAGGAACACCACGACAGCCACCACCACGCTGCCGACGAAGGCTGGATACAGGGTGAGTTTGCGGGTCTGCGCAATCAGTTCATCCTGCCACTTGAGGGAGTCGGTCATTTTCGCAAGCACGGTGGCGAGTTCTCCGGACTGCTCGCCGGCCTTCACCAGGCTTACGAACACACGGTCAAACGTGGCGGGAAATCCGGACATGGCCTCGGAGAGACCCCGTCCACCTTCCACGGCAAGTGCCAGCGAGGCGAGGACGTCGCCGAAGCCGGCGTGCTCCGTGCTGTCGCGCAGATCCCGCAGGGCATCGAGGATCGGCAGGCCTGCCTTGTGCGCCTGGCCCAGGTGGAAACAGAAGTTGATGAGTTCGCGGCGGCTGACACGGGTTCCGGCAACACCGGCACGGCTGGCCCGTACCGGGTGGCAGTCGATGAGCTGCAGGCCAATTTTCAGCAGGCGCCCGTCAAGCTCCGCTTCGGTGGCGGCAACGAGCTGCCCGTGCACGACGCGGCCACCCTCCGCCACCGCCTTGTAGGCGAACGCACTCATGCGCCAAGCCCCAATGCACGCTCAGTGAGATCGACAACCCGGGATACCTCCTCGAGGCTGGTGTCTCCACAGAACACCCGGCGTATGCCGTCATCGGCCAGCGGGCGGAATCCTTTGGACAGGGCCAGCGCCCGCAACTCACCGAGCGACCTGCCCTCCGCCAGGGCGTAGTCCATCTCCCTGTCGAAACGCACGATTTCCATGATGGCGAGGCGCCCGCGGTAGCCGGTGCCGTGACAACGGTCGCAGCCACCCGGCTGATAGAGCCGCGGGTGCGCGTCGGCACCGATTCCCATGAGGCGACGCTCGATGTCCGACGGGCTGTGTTCCTGCCGGCAGTGGGGGCACAGCCGGCGCACCAGCCGCTGGGCGATGATGCCGATGATGTTGCCGGCGAGGATCCCGGGCCGCAGCCCGATATCGAGCAGTCGCGGAATGGCGCCCAACGCCGAATTGGTGTGGAGCGTGGAATACACCTGGTGACCCGTCATGGCCGCCCGGAACGCCATCTCGGCGGTCGGCTCATCACGAATCTCCCCAACCAGAATGATGTCCGGGTCCTGGCGCATCATCGAGCGGATGCCGCCGGCGAAGTCCATCTTCACGGCTTCGCTGAGCGACGTCTGGCGAATCATGGGGAACGGGTATTCCACCGGATCCTCCAGCGTCATGATGTTCACGGACTCGTCATTGCGGTAATTCAGGATCGAGTACAGCGTGGTCGTCTTGCCACTGCCCGTCGGGCCGGTGACCAGGATCACCCCCTCCGGCCGGGTCATCAGCATCTTCAGCAGCGTCAGCTGGTCGTCCGGCAAGCCAAGGTCGTCCAGCGGGACGACCCCCGAGCGGCGGTCGAGGATGCGCAGCACGATGTTCTCGCCGTGGATGGTAGGCTGGCTGGCCACGCGGAAGTCCACGCTGCGACCGCCAAGACTCAGAGAGATGCGCCCATCCTGCGGCGCACGCGTTTCGGTGATGTCCATGCCGGACATGACCTTGAGCCGCACCACCATGGCAGACCAGAACTTCTTGTGCATCGTGGAAACCTGGCGCAAGACACCATCGATGCGGTAGCGCACCCGGATAAAGCCGTCTTCGGGCTCCAGGTGAATGTCGGAAGCGCGACGCTTTACCGCGTCGGAAAGCAGCGCATCGACCAATCGCACCAGCGGCTGGGTCACTTCATCGCTGATGGAGGCTGCCGGATGGGCGCCTTCCTGCGGCGCATCGATCTCCTGAAGAATCGCCGCCAGTGAAAGCTCGCGGTCGTAGAAGGTCTCGATCGCCCCCTGAATCTCCGCCTCACTGGCAAGCAGTGTGCGCATCTCGATGTTGCCGCCAAGGAGCGCCGCCACCTGGTCGAGCGCCACGACGTCGAAGGTATCCGACATCGCGACAGTCAGCACGCGCGTGTTTGGATCGTAGGATACGGGCAGCAGGCGAAAACGCCTCGCCAGCTCCTCCGGCAACAGGGCTACCGCATCAGAGTCGGGCACGACCCTGGAGAGATCGATACTCTCCACCCTCAGCATCTCGGCGAGCACATCGCGCAGGACGGACTCGCTCACGAGGCCAAGGCGGACCAGGATCTTCCCCAGACGCTCGTTCTTCTGCTTCTGCTCGGTCAGGGCGACACGCAGCTGGTCACGGGTGATCAGGCCCTTCTCGACGAGGAACTCCCCGAGCTGCCGGCGCGGCGCACGACGCTCATGCGCCGGCGCTTTGCCAGCCTGCGGCAGCGCAAACTCGCGGTGGATCACCGTCGACATGGCCTCAGCCCTCCCGGCCCTGCAGGACTGCAAGGCGATCGCGCGCGACCACCACGTCAAACTGCTGGCTGCCAGCAGCCAGTTCAAGCGCCCGCTGGTAATAGTTCGCGGCGGGCTGCACCTGACCGAGCCGGTCAAGGCTTACCGCCAGGTTGAAGGCATAGTCGGCATTACGCGGCGCGTGGCGGACGGCTTCGAAGAATTCCACCTGGGCATCGGGCCAGCGGTCGTCGGCCACGAAGCGCAGCGCAAGGGCGAAATGCAACTCAGCCGAATCCGGCTGTTCGGCCAGCATACCCTTGAGCTGACTCTCGCCGGTGGCAATACCCGGATCTCCCGGCAGTGTGGCGAGGGCTGCAGCCGCCGTGGCATTCTTCGGCTCAAGCTGCTGCACGCGGCGGTAAATATCGCGGGCCTCGACGCTGCGGCCGGCGCGTGCCGCAAGGGTGCCGAGACCGAGCAACGCATCGACGCTGGCGGCATCGCCAGCCAGAATCTCCCGGTAGGCCGCCTCAGCAGCCGCTGTATCTCCTGCAGCCAGGGCCTGCCAGGCATTGGCGAGGCGTTCAAAGACGGGATCTGCAGTCGAGCCGCGGGTGATGCGGATTTCAGGTTCGGCCACTGCCAGCGTCTCACCACCGCTCATCGGCAGTGCAGGCTGGTCGTACCAGGCCAGCGGGGTGCTTTCGTCCGCTGCCACGGGTATCCGCTTGCGCGGTGCCGGCCTTCTGGTGGCCACCACCGGTGCAGATACCGGGCGGGCGGGCACATCAGTCTGCGCAGGGGTGTTGACGTTCAAGCCACCGTCATCCACGGGCGCTACGCCTGCGGCAAGCGGCGCGTAATTCTGCCAGGCCAGCCATCCGGCACAGAGCACCACTGCGATGCCGACGACTGCCACCGGCCCCGCGTGCAGGCCGCTGGCGGATTGCCACCCCACGACCGGTGGAGCAGCCGCCGAGGGCGCCGGCTGTGTCTGCACGGGATCGGTCCAGCGACGGGCGGGCGGGCGGGCCTCAGTGTCAGCAGCAACGTCGTCCAGCCCTCTGGATGCATCACCGTCATGATCAGCTGGCTGCTGAAAGACGCCAGCCTCGGCGTCGTCGTCACCGGCAAGGCGCAGCTCAGCGTCCTGCGGCCGGCTGGCCACCGGATCCCCCTCCGGCACAACGTCTGCCGCAACCGCCAGGCCCTGACGGGGCGGGCGCCGGTGGAGGACATCGAGCAATGAGCTCACGGCCTGTGCTCCGCATCAGGCAGGCCCATTGCTGCCAGGGAGGTTGGTAGCTCCGCCCTCGCCACTGCCGGCGCATCGATCCCTGCACCGCGGATCACCGTCGGGCGCAGAAACAGCACCAGTTCGCTCTTCTTCACCGCGTCATCCCGGTACGAGAACAGCTGGCCGATGCCGGGCAGCCGGCCGAGCAACGGAAGCTCGGCACGGTTTTTCTGCATCTCATCCGTCATGAGGCCACCGAGCACCACTGTCTGGCCATCCGCGACTTCGAGCAGCGATTCAATTTCGTTTACGTGGATTTCGGGAACGAGATTCTTGAAGTTCGCACGCATTGCCTGGGGAGCGGGATCCTCGGCAAACCCCAGGATGCGGGTCAGTGTCGGCCGGACATTGAGACTGACATTGCCATTCGGGTTGATCTGCGGCGTCACGCTCATCACGAAACCAACAGGGACGGTATGGATCTCGCTGGTGACGATCGTGCGCGGATTGTTGTTGGCCGTGCCCTCGATGGTGTCCTGGGTCAGGCTGAAATAAACACGCTCGTCCACGACCTTGAGCAGCGCGGTCTGGTTGTTGAGCGCCATGATGCGCGGACTCGACAGAACCTTGGTGTCGCCGAACTGTGAAAGCAGCCTCACGGCGGCGGAAAAGCCGCTGCCATCAGCGTCAAAGTTGTTATAGGTCAGCTTGAATACCGGGGGTGCCGCCAGGTTGTTGCCGGTCAGGGTCGAGAAGACCGAGACACCATCCTTGCCGGCTCCACCGGCAGAGGACACCTTCGACCAGTCGACACCCGCCTGGTAGGCATCGCTGAGGTTCACCTCCACCACCGTAACCTCGATCAGCACCTGCCGCTTGGCGTTGACGGTCACCTGGTCTATGTAGGCCTGCACCTGGGCGTGCTGTGCCTGGGTGGCCATGACGCTGATGATGCCGGCGATGGGGTTGGCCACCACCGGATCGGCGCCACTGCCCTCGCCGCCCACCCCGGGCCTTCCGGTGACAAGCTGGCGCACATTGAGTGTCAAGGTGCTCCAGAAACCATTGTCGGAGGTACTCTTCACCTTCGTACGGGAGGTGTTGCCCTCACCGGCGCTGGTGCCACCGCCACCGGAACCCGCACCGGCCTGGACGTTGCCGGAGGCAGACACAGCACCGGCACCGGTAGTGGCAACCTGGGTCGCCACGCTCACCTCGCCCTCGCTGGTACGTGCCAGATTGACGTAGTCCACCGCGTAGTTGCGCCAGAAGGGCGCGTCGGGCATCACCACCAGGTGAGTGCCGCCCTCAAGCTGGTAGCGCAGACTCACCTGGCGTGAAATCCGGTCGAGGATCTGCGGCAGCGTCTGGTCGATGGCATTCATCGTCACGCGGCCCTGGATGTCTCCGTGAATATCCACGTTGACGCGGGCATCCCGCGCCAACGCGAACAGCACATCGCGCACCGGCAGGTCGGTGACAACGACGCTGAAGATCTCAGGACGTTGCGTGGGCTTTGGTGGTGGCGGCACAGGCACCTGCCGAACAGGCGCCGGCACACCTTCCCGTGCCGTCACACCCTGCAGGTGTTTCGCCGCAGGATCGTACTTGGCGAGAGGGCCGCAACCGGCAACCAGCGTGATGACAGCCACCAGGGCTGCCAGCAACCACCCTCGCGCCACCCCGGGCCAGGCCGTGGAGGAACCGGATTCTGTCGAATGCGTCATGACCAGTCGCCTTGGTACGAAAGACGGGCCAGGCCACCCACCACACGCGCGCAGGGAAACCTGGCGGCGGCAGCTTCGCCGGCAACGTGATCTGGCGACGTGTCATATGTCACATTCCACGCCAGCAGGTGGCAGCAGTGGCACGTTATGCAAAGTGGTTCTCAGGTAGAGTGAACCCATGATGGGTTCGTTCGGGAAATTCCTGGAGATCAGCCTGCCGTCCGGCGATGTGCTGCGGTCACTGAATTTCTACCGCGAGCTCGGCTTCAGTGAACTGCCGACCGGTGACATCCGCCCCTGGCACTATGCAGTGGTCACCGACGGCAGCATCCATATCGGCCTGCACGGCGGCGGGCTGGAGGAGCCGGCTCTGTGCTTCGTGCGGCCGAACCTGGCCCGGCAGGTGCAGGTGCTGGAGGCAGCCGGCCACGTCTTCGAATCCTGCCGGCTGGGCACTGAGGAATTCCACGAAGCAACGCTGCGCAGCCCCGACGGCCACCTCGTGCAGATGATCGAAGCACGTACCTTTTCTACCGGTACAGCGCTGGCGGGACCCGCCAGCCTGATCGGCCGCTGCACCGAAGTCAGCCTCGCCTGTGTGGACGTCGCGGCGAGCAGCAGCTTCTACGAAGCGGCGGGGTTTCTCGAGGCGGGCAGCGATGAGGAAGTCGTGCGGCTCAACACGCCAGGGATCACGCTGGCGTTACATGCCTCGGCACGACCGGGCGGCGTTGCACTGCGATTCCGGGCAGCAGATCCGGGGGCGATCGCACGCTCATTGGCGGCGCGGCAGATCAGCGTCACCCGCGACCGCAGCGGCCCGGCCCTGCGGGCACCGGAAGGCACCCGGCTCGCCATCGGCTGACGACCGGGTACCAGGACACTTGCGGGAGCCGGCAAACAGCCGGCCGGACGACTGCTGGACTAGAGTTCGCCGAGAGGCCGGGTGAAAGTAAAGCGGGCGGGATCGAGCACCAGCTTCTGACCCGCTTCGCCCACGTTGCCGCCGAGTGCGCTGAAAGGCAGCGTCACGACCCAGGCTGCAGCGCCCAGCACCGTGGCACCGAGCCCCAGGGGCCGCACCAGCACACCATCAAACACCATCGCCTCAAAGCTCGGGCGCTCATCTCGTGGATCAGCAGCTAAAACCGCCGGGGGCGCCGTCAGCGCCGTCGAGACAGCCAGGGCAATGAATACTTTCCGCAGGGACAGCTTACGCATGTGACGGATCTCCGCCGATAACCTGCCCGCGACGCTAGGCGCCGCAGAGTCGCTTGTCAACGCAGGATGTCACAGGCCGGCAGACCCCTGCTCAGACATGTCCCCGCAACTGCTCGATGATGCCCGGATTCTCCAGGGTGGAGACATCCTGGGTGATCTCCTCGCCACGGGCTATGGAGCGCAGCAGGCGGCGCATGATCTTGCCCGAACGGGTCTTCGGCAGGTTGTCCGCGAAGCGGATGTCGTCGGGTTTGGCGATGGCACCGAGTTCCTTGCCGACCCAGTCGCGCAGCTCGACGGCGAGCGCCTCGGCCTGCGCGCCGGTGGGCCGCGCGCCCTTCAGCACCACGTAGGCAAAGATCGCCTCGCCCTTGATGTCGTGCGGCCGGCCGACCACGGCAGCCTCGGCGACGCGCGGATGGGCGACGAAGGCGGATTCAACCTCTGCCGTGCCGAGCCGGTGGCCGGAGACCTTGAGCACGTCGTCGGCGCGGCCCATCACCCAGAAGTAGCCGTCCTTGTCGCGGTGCGCGGTATCGCCAGCCACGTAGAAGCGCCTGCCGAAGCGCTCCCAGTAGGTGGCAAGGTAGCGCTCGTTGTAACCCCAGATCGTGCGCAGCATGGAAGGCCAGGGCTGGCGGATGACGAGGAAACCGCCGCGGTTCGGCTCGGTCACCTCGTTGCCGTCGTCGTCGACGATGGCCACGTCGATGCCCGGCAGCGGCAGGGTGCAGGAACCTGGCTTGGTCGGCACGACACCCGGCAGCGGCGCGATCAGGGTCGCACCCGTCTCGGTCTGCCACCAGGTGTCCACCACCGGGCAGCGGCCCTTGCCGATGTTGCGCTGGTACCAGATCCAGGCCTCGGGGTTGATTGGCTCGCCGACACTGCCGAGGAGGCGGATCTTCGAGAGGTCGTACTGCGCCGGGATCTCCTCACCGTATTTCATCAGCGCACGGATCGCTGTCGGTGCCGTGTAAAAAATGGTGACGCCGTGCCGCTGGCAGATGCTCCAGAAGCGGCCGGCGTCGGGATGCACCGGCGCGCCTTCATACATGACGATGGTGGCACCGGCAGCGAGCGGCCCGTAGGCCACATAGGTGTGGCCGGTGACCCAGCCGATGTCTGCCGTGCACCAGAAGACATCGTCATCGCGCAGGTCGAACACCCAGAGGCTGGTCAGCTTCGCGCCGAGGAGGAAGCCACCGGTCGCGTGCTGGATGCCCTTCGGGTTGCCGGTGGAGCCGGATGTATAGAGCAGGAACAGCGGATGCTCGCTCGGCACGAACACCGGCGCGCAGCTGTCGGACTGGCCGGCGACCGCATCCGCCCACCAGATGTCGCGCCCCGCCTTCATCCCGACGGGACAGCCGGCGTGGCGCAGCACGATCACCTTCTCGATACTCGCGCAACCCTGGGCCAGCGCCACATCGGCCGTGGCCTTGAGTTCGACCAGCTTGCCGGCGCGATGGCCACCGTCGGCGGTGATGAGCAGGCGTGCGCCGGCATCCTCGATGCGATCGTGGAGCGAGCGCGTGGAGAAGCCACCGAATACCACCGAATGCACGGCGCCGATGCGCGCACAGGCAAGCATGGCGATGACCGCCTCGGGGACCATCGGCATGTAGATGACGACGCGATCACCTGCGGCGATGCCGTTCGCCTTGAGCGCGTTGGCGAGACGACTGACTTCCGCAGCCAGCTGACGATACGTGAGCGTGCGTACCTCGCCGGGCTCGGACTCGAAGATGATGGCCGGCTTGTCGCCCCGCTCCCCGAGGTGGATATCGAGGCAGTTCCAGGCCGCGTTGAGTTCGCCGTCGGTGAACCAGCGGTAGTTGGGTGCGTCGGTGCGGTCCAGGGTCACCGTGAAGGGCTTGTGCCAGGCGAGTGTCTCGCGGGCGAGCCGCCCCCAGAAACCTGCGTTGTCGCGGGCCGCTTCGGCCAGCAGGGCTTCACGGTCGGCGGGCTTGATGCGCGAGTGCGTCGTGAATCCGGCATCCGGCGGAAACACGCGGCCTTCGATCAGGATCGAATCCAGGGTTTTCTTCGTCATCGGGCTCGTCTCCGCTTGGTTGTCCCGGCGGCTGCCAGGATCTGCTCGATCAGGCCGACGGCTTGTGCAAGGTAGGCACCGCCGAAAAGATTCAGATGATTGAGGACATGGTAGAGATTGTAAATGTCGCGGCGCACACGGTAGCCGGTGTCAAGCGGCCAGGCGCGCTCGTAGGCGACATAAAACCCGCGCGGGAAGCCGCCGAAGAGTTCGGTCATGGCGATGTCGGCTTCGCGGTCACCGTAATAGACCGCCGGATCAAAGATGACCGGCTCACCGGCCGTCGTCATGGCCCAGTTGCCGCTCCAGAGATCCCCATGCAGCAACGACGGTACCGGCCGGTGGCCGGCAAGGAAGATCGGCAGAGCATCGAGCAGCTTTGCACCGCGCTCCGCAAGTTCATCACCGTAGCCCCGCCGCTGCGCCAGCCCGAGCTGGAATCCGAGGCGCTCATCCCGCCAGAACGCCAGCCAGTCGTCCCGCCAGCCGTTGCGCTGTGGCGTGATCCCGATGCTGTTGTCGCGGTGCCAGCCAAAGCGCTGCGCAGTGTGTCGATGCAGCCGGGCGAGGCCCTCGCCAAGGCGCTCCCCGGAGGCAGCATCGCCGGGCTCGGGATCGAGATACTCAAGCAGCAGCCAGGCCGTGTCGTCCGTCATGCCCGCGCCGAGCACGGCTGGCACGCGCAGCGCCTGCGCCGCTGCCAGTGCCGCCAGTCCCGCCGCCTCAGCGGCGAAGAGCGGCCCACAGTCGACGACGTTGAGCTTGAGGAAATAGTGGCGTCCGCTGCGGTCGGCAACCCGGTAGCAGGTATTGATGCTGCCGCCGGACACAGCCTTGACGGTGCCCGGCTGCAGCGTCACGCCGGCTGCGGCGCGAATGGCAAAGAGCACCGGCTCGGTGAGGCCCGCCATGGGTGCAGGTTCGCGTCGCGACCCGGCTCAGCCCACGTCAGCCAGGCGCCTCGCCTGGCGGCGCAGCGCCTCGCCAAAACCGGCGCCGTCATAGAGCGCGCCCAGTCCTTCGAGGTCGGGTGGGCGACGCAGGAGCGCAGCGGCATCGTCGAAGACCGGAGCGTCATAGCGCACGCGGGTGAGTTGCAGCGCCAGATCGACGTCATCACGATGATCGCGCAACTTCGCGGGCAGGCTCGCAGCAGCACGGATCTGCAACTGGCCGACCGCATCGAGGTTCGCGTAAATGTCAGCGACGCTCCCGAAGTGCCTGAGCAGCGCGGCAGCCGTCTTCGGGCCAATGCCGCGCACGCCGCGGATGTTGTCCACCGCATCGCCGGTGAGCGCAAGAACATCGGCAATCTGGTCGGCCTGCACACCAAACACCGCCGGCACATCCTCGTGCCCGATCCGGCGGCCGGAAGGATAATCCCAGAGCAGATCGCCCGGCTGCAGGACCTGCGCGAGATCCTTGTCGCGGCTGAGGATCGTGACCCGATGACCTGCTGCACGGACGCGGGCCGCCAGCGCGGCGATCAGGTCATCGGCCTCGAAGGCATCATCGGCACAGTCGGCGAGCCCCAGCGCACGGGTCACGGCACGGCAACGCTGGAACTGGAGCTTAAGCTCCGGCGGCGCCGGTTCGCGGTTCGCCTTGTAGCCGGGAAAGATGGCCGTGCGCACGCAGTTCGCCGTACGGTTCTCGTCGAAGGCGACGGCCACGTGCTCAGGATCGAGATCCTCGAGGAAGTCGCCGAGAAACCGGCTGAAGCCGTACAGGGCGTTGACCGGGTTTGACACCGGATCGGTCATGTCGGCCGGGATCGAGTACCAGGCCTTGAAAACAAAGACGCTGGCGTCGATGAGATAAACCATGCGCGGATGCTGCGGCGGATGCCGCAACCCTCAGTCGTGGAATACGCGCAGGGCGTGCCCGCGGCCGGCCCTGAGCGTCGTACTCAGGCGCGCATGCAGGGGGCTCGAGCGTGGGAAGTGTGCCAAGAGGAAGGCCATCTGGTCAGCCATCACGCGCCGTCCCTTCAGGTAGATGTATTCAGCATAGGTCGGCGTGAAGGGCACGGCGATCAACTGCAGCCCCGCGTCTTCGGGCCTGCGCCCGCCCTTGAAGTTGTTGCAGCGCCGGCAGGCGGTGACGACGTTGGCCCAGCTGTCCCTGCCGCCCTTGCTGAGGGGCGTAACGTGGTCGCGGGTCAGGTCGCGCGACATGAAGCGCTCGCCACAATACAGGCAGAGGTTGGCATCGCGGCGGAACAAGGTCTTGTTGTTGAGCGGCGGCACGTAATCGTCATGCATGCCGGCAAGGCCCGGTGTACGACCGAGGGTTGCGACGATGGAGTTGACCTCGATGATGCTGCGGTTGCCACTGCGGGCACTGAAGCCCCCGCGTATCTGGTAGAGCAGTGAGCCGCAGCTGTAGGCGACCTGCTCCATATAGTAGAGGCGCACGGCCTCGCGGTAGTCGATCCATTCCAGCGGCATGCCGGAAACGTCAGTCCGCAGTACCTCCTGGGAATAGTCAGCAACCGCGACCTGCCCGTCAGGTGCCGGATCGCCGGCCCTGACAGGCAGTCCCCAGTCCTCGGGCACAGGAGCCGGGGCACTCGCGCGGATCGCGGTCATGCCGCGGAATATTTCAAGACTCCAGGGCAAAAATCAAATTCCCGCTGGCCCGCGCAGCGCCTGCTCCGATGCAGCGGCTAGTTCCGGCTCTTGTCGACGATCCGGTTGGCCGCGATCCAGGGCATCATCGCCCGCAGCGTTGCCCCCACCGTCTCGATGGGGTGGGCGGCGTTGGCCGCGCGGGCCTTGGTCATCTCCGGGTAGCCGGCCGCGCCCTCGGCGACGAAGCGCTTTGCGTAGGAGCCGTTCTGGATGTTGGCCAGCGCCTCCTTCATGGCCTTGCGGGACTGTTCATTGATGACCTTCGGGCCGGTCACGTACTCGCCGAACTCGGCATTGTTCGAGATCGAGTAATTCATGTCGGCAATGCCGCCCTGGTACATGAGGTCCACGATCAGCTTGAGCTCATGCAGGCACTCGAAGTAGGCCATTTCGGCCGGGTAACCGGCCTCCACCAGGGTTTCAAAACCGGCCTTGACCAGTTCCACGGCGCCACCGCAAAGCACGGCCTGCTCGCCGAAGAGATCGGTTTCGCACTCGTCCTTGAAGGTGGTGCCGATGATGCCGGTGCGGCCACCGCCGATGGCCGAGGCATACGACAGCGCCGTCGCCAAGGCCTTGCCAGAGGCGTCACGGGCGACGGCGACCAGATCAGGGATGCCGCGGCCGGCCTGGTATTCGGTGCGTACGGTGTGCCCGGGCGCCTTGGGCGCAATCATGATCACGTCGAGATCCGCCCGCGGCTTGATGAAGTCGAAATGAACCGCAAAGCCGTGGGCGAAGGCGAGCGTGGCGCCCTTGCGGATGTTGGGCTCGATCTCGCTGGCATAGAGCTGTGCCTGGAATTCATCGGGCGTGAGGACCATGACCAGGTCGGCGCCCTTCACAGCCACCGCGACATCGGCGGCCTTCACGCCGTGGGCCCCGGCCTTCTTGCGCGATGCGGATCCGGGCTTGAGGCCGACCGTAACGTCCACGCCGGAGTCCTGCAGGTTGCAGGCATGGGCATGGCCCTGGGAGCCATAGCCGATGATGGCGACCTTCTTGCCGCGGATGATGGAAAGATCGCAATCCTTGTCGTAGTAAACCTTCATGTCCCTTGCCTCCGGCGGACGGCCCGCCCCTGTTGGGTCTGCACCATGCAGCCCAGGTGCACTCTAGCGCTGGCCGATCATTGCGTAAAACGATATAAATGCAATACTACATCGCGTTTTAAGCAACATCGGCGATGGATGGGCGGCCCGACTTGCCAGCTGCGCAGGCGCCACTGGCTGCTGCAGCAAGCCCGGAAAGCCCATGCCGAGGGCATGCGACTTATGGATATCCGCCAACTGCGCCAATTCGTGCGTCTCGCCGAGGCCCTGCACTTCGGACGAGCCAGTGCAGCCTGTCATGTCAGCCCCTCAGCGCTGAGTCGCAACATCCGGCAACTGGAATCCGCAGTAGGCGCCACCTTGTTCGAGCGCGACAACCGCTCCGTCACTCTCACCCGCCCGGGCGAAACGTTCCTCGGCTGGGCCCGCGAGACCCTCGCGAGCTGGGATGGGCTGCGCCATACGCTGCAGGAACAGGCGGGCGAACTGCAGGGCGAGGTCAGCCTCTACTGCTCGGTGACCGCCAGTTACAGCTTCCTCTTCGAGCTGCTGAGCCGGCTGCGTCGTGACCACCCGCGGATCGAGATCAAGCTCCACACCGGCGATCCCGAGGACGCCATCGGCAAGGTCCTGGCGGGCAGCGAAGACATTGCCATCGGCGCCCGGCCGGACACGCTGCCCACCGGACTCGCCTTCAAGCCCATCACCCGTTCCGGCCTGGTATTCATCGCCCCGGCCGGGTATCCCCGCCGTCACGAGCTGGTACGCCACCGCCCGGATGCAGCTGCCTGGGCGGCAACGCCGATGATCCTGCCCGAGAGCGGCCTCGCGCGGCAGCGCGTGGAGCGCTGGTTCCGCGATCTGGGTGTGCCGCCGCTGATTTACGCCCAGGTCGCGGGTAACGAGGCCATCGTCAGCATGGTGAGCCTGGGGTTCGGTATCGGTGTGGTACCGCAGATCGTGCTCGACAACAGCCCGCTCGCCGCCGAGGTTGCCGTCATGGAGGTGCGCCCTGCGCTGTCGCCGTATGAGGTCGGACTCTTTACACTGGAAAAAAAGCTGCGCAGTCCGCTGATCGGCGCCTTCTGGGCACCTGACCTGATGGCAGGCTGAGACACCACGGCGCGCAGGCGGGAGCATCCATGGTCAAACGACACCAGTCACTGGTCCCGGTCGCCCGGGAGCATCATGAATACCTGATCCTGGCGCGGCGCCTGATGCTGGCCGGGACGAAACCCGACGACAACTGGCCTGCCGAACCGGCAGCACGGGCGCAAGCCATCGCCGGATCCTTCGGCCCGGGGCTCTGGCATCATTTTGCAGTCGAAGAGGAGGTCGTTTTCCAGGCGGCTGCGACACTCGGCACTGAAGCAGCCACTCTCGTCACGCGCCTCATCAGCGAACACCGCCGCATCGAGGAACTGGCGGCGCAGATGCGCAGCGGGGCGATGGGTGACACAGCTGCCCTGGCAGCCTTCGGCCTGCTGCTCAACGACCACATCCGGTTCGAAGACCGCGGGCTGTTCCCGCTGCTGGAAGGAGAGCTGTCATCGGAGGCCTTGCTGCGCCTGCAGGCAGACATCGAAGCCCGCTACGGCTAAGCTTCAGCGACAGCACGGCCGGCGCAGCGACGGCAGGTAACAGGACAATGCGGCTCACAACCTTTACGGACTACAGCCTGCGGGTATTGATCTACCTGGCCATCGAGCCTGACCGGCGTGCCACCATTGCGGAAATAGCCACGGCATTCGCCGTATCCGAGAACCACCTGATGAAAGTCGTGCACTTCCTCGGCAAGCACAAGCTGCTCGCGAATGTCCGGGGTCGTGGCGGCGGCATGCAGCTGGCACGGCCGGCGGCGGAGATCAACGTCGGCGAAGTCGTGCGCCTGACGGAAGGCGGCGCCATGCCCGCAGAATGCTTCGACCCTGCCAACAACAGCTGTGTCATCACTCCGGCCTGCCAGTTCCGCAGGATCCTGGGTGAGGCGGTCGAGGCATTCAACACCGTACTGGGTCGCTATACTCTCGCGGACCTGGTTGAGCAGCGCCAGCCACTGGCGCGGATCCTGTCGGTACCGATTCCCGATCCACGGCATCCGCGCCGGACCACGTAACAGTTTTGCATGCAGATAACCTGTCGATCCCGGGTCCGGGGCTTGCCCGGAAGGGCAAACGGCGGGATCCTGCAGCAGAAGGTTTTTTGTTCAACGCCAGATTGAAGGAGAACGCCGATGGCTCTTCATCATGCAGTCCCCGGGGAGATTGTCGACGTCCGCCCCCTGGGCAAGAAATTGCACGACTCTGTGTCGTCCACCGTCATCAAGACGAAGCACATCCAGGTCTTTCGCTTCATCCTCCACCGCAACAAGGTTTTTGCCGAACACAGCGTGCCTGGCGAAACCACCATCCAGTGCATTGAAGGCGTGGTCGAGTTCAAGTCCCCGGGGCGCACGCAGTTGCTGCGTGCCGGGGAGCTCGTACACCTCGCCAAAGGCGACCTGCACGAGCTGAAGGGTGTCGAGGACGCCTCGGTGCTGGTGACGATCGCCGCCTGCCAGCCCTGACGGAAGGAAGGCGGGCGCCCTGCCGGCGCCCGCCCGCCGACAGCGAAATCAGCCGCAGGAGCCGCCCGAGCAGCAGCTGCTGCCACCGGCCGCTGGCGCAGCCTTGAGCTTGCCGATGCGCACCCGCCAGAGTTCGGGTCCGGACTCGAGGTAATCCCAGGTGAATTGCCCGTTGTTCATCGCCTGGAACTGGTAATAGAGCGGCCGGGGATCGTGGTCGTTCACGAGCTGCAGCGCCTCGCCGGGGCGCAGCTCATCGAACCGCCCGAAGATCATCGGATGGCGCTGGAAGGGCGGGATCTCCCGCACGTCGATCGTCGTGGCAAAGGACTCGGACATGGTGTCTCCAGGTTCCGGCGCCACGGATCTCAAACCCTGCGCCGGCTGATGGGTTGATGAGTGGCGCACGCTAGCAACGCCATCGCGCAAAAACAACGGCAAGCTGCTGCGGAAAATAGCTATTTCCAGCGGCACCCGGACCTTCCCCGCGACCGGCTCCGGCTGAAGCCCCGCCCGGTCCCCGGCGACGGCCGCAATGCTCAGCCGCGCGGGTTGCGGGGCGGAGCCATCTTGCTGCGGAAGAGGATCGTGCTCACGTAGACCCCACAGATCTGCCCAGCGCCACTGGCGACGAGGATCTGGTTGAAGGCGGTGATGGCGTTTTTGCCAAACATGCCACCCGCAATACCCCCGATTCCGGCCCCCAGCAGCAGGTAGCCCATGAAATGGAAGAACTGCAGGGGTTCGCGCAGCTGGAACGGATTCAGCGACCAGTCCGGATATTGCCAGACCTTGGCCGACCAGGGATTGGCGCGCTGGAGCCCGATGACGATCAGCATGAGGGGTATTGCGCCAACGAACATCCCCAGCAGCATAACCCAGGGAATTTTGTCGCTGACCAGTGCCGCCTGCGCCCCCATCGCCGCGGCGATGAAGGCAACGCCCACCAGCGAAACCCGGAAAGTCGTCCAGTTGTTCATGGCCATCCCATGCTTCGCCCGGATCCCCCTGATCCAGGCCCAGGCGGGAAGTTTAGCAGCCGTTGGCTGCTCATTCGGCCGACCGGCTTATGTGATTCCACGGACTGGCGGCAACCGGTCCATGATCTACAATCCCGTGTTGCTCCGGCCAGCCAGGCCGCCCCACCCACACGAGGCAGAACCATGAGCAGGATCGACCAACAGACCCGCAAGATGGCCACCCAGCAGGGCTTCATTGCCGCACTGGACCAGAGCGGCGGCAGCACTCCCAAGGCGCTGAACCTCTACGGCCTGAAGAACGACGCCTGGTCCGGCGATGAACAGATGTTTGCGCTGGTGCACCAGATGCGCACACGGATCATCACGACCCCGGCCTTCAACGGCGACCGCATCCTGGCCGCGATCCTGTTCGAGAACACGATGGACCGCGATATCCAGGGCCAGTCCACTGCGGACTACCTGTGGAACGTCAAGCGCGTCGTACCGATCCTCAAGGTCGACAAGGGCCTGGCCGACGAGGCCGAAGGTGTGCAGCTGATGAAGCCCATGCCGGCACTTGCCGCGCTGCTGGAGAAGGCCGTCGCCAAACGGATCTTCGGCACCAAGATGCGCTCGGTGATCAAGCAGGCCAACGCGGCCGGAATCAGCAAGATCGTTGCCCAGCAATTCGAGGTTGGCCGGCAAATCCTCGCCGCCGGCCTCGTGCCCATCATCGAGCCGGAAGTGGACATCAAGTGCCCGGACAAGGCCAGGGCCGAGGGCATGCTCGAAGCGGCCATGATGAAGGAACTGGACAAGCTACCCGCCGGCCGGCGCGTCATGCTCAAGCTCACGCTCCCGGAGCAGGACAATCTCTACGCCGGCTGCATCAGTCACCCCAAGGTGCTGCGCGTGGTGGCGTTGTCCGGCGGCTACAGCCGCGAGGAATCCAACCGCCGCCTCGCCCGGCAGCACAACATGATCGCGAGCTTCTCCCGCGCGCTGGTCGAGGGCCTGACCGCCCAGCAGACCGATGCCCAGTTCGACGAGTCGATGGACGCGGCGATCCAGAGCATCTTCGAGGCGTCGCGCACCTGAACCGCCGCGGTGCCGGACCATGCACCCGGTCCGGCACCGCGATCAGCGACTTCAGCCCTGGTCGGCTTTCGGGGTATCCGGCCCGCTCGGCGGCAGTGCCGGCTCGGCGATGTACGCAGCCGGGAGGTCGCCCTTCAGGCTGCCCAGGAAGGCGTGGATCTCGCCGACCTGCGCATCCGTCAGCGTCCGGCCCAGCTGGTGCTCGGCCATGAGGCGGATCGCGTCGTCGAGGGTGACGACCTTGCCGTCGTGGAAATAGGGCGCCGTCTCGGTGATGTTGCGCAGCGAGGGCACCTTGAACATGAACTTGTCCACTTCGTTGCCGGTGACTTCCTCACGGCCCGTATCCGCGGTGTCAAACGGCTTCACCAGGCCGAGCTTCTGGTACATGGCACCGCCGATACCCACACCGTTATGGCAGGTGGTGCAGCCGGTATCCATGAACGTCGCAAGGCCCGTGCGCTGCTCTGCCGTAAGCGCACCCGTGTCGCCGGCGAGGTAGTGATCGAAGGCAGATGGCGTCACCAGGCCGCGCTCGAAGGCACCGATGGCGACGGCGGCATTGCTGAAGGTGACAGGATCAGCCTCGCCCGGGAAGGCCGCTTCGAACAGCGGCTTGTAGCCCGGGATCGACTTCAGCACCTTCACCACGGCCACCGCATCCGGCATGGCCATCTCGACCGGATTCAGCACCGGACCCTCAGCCTGGGCCTCGACATCCGCTGCCCTGCCATCCCAGAACTGTGCGATATGCAGTGCCGCGTTGTAGACAGTCGGCGAGTTGCGCGCACCACGCTGGCCCTTGTGACCGGGGCTGGTCGGCTCGCCGTCGACACCATAACGGGTGAGGTCGTGGCAGGTATTGCAGGAAATCTGCTGGTTCTTCGACAGCCGGGCATCAAAATAGAGCACGCGGCCCAGCGCAACCCTGGCTTCGCTGGCCGGATGTTGCGCGCTGGCCATCTCCGCAGGCAACGCCTGGAACAGGGCAGCCGCCCTGGAATGCAGTTCGTCGGCCGCCGGGGCAGCCGCCTGGCTCTTCGGCTCAACTGGTGCATTGGCAGGGGGCTTGCTGCAGCCGGCGAGGGCCAGCACGACAAGCGCAGCGGTAAGCAGTCGGTACGACATTGTTTCCTCCGGGAAAATCGGTTCCGGCAGCGGATGGCCGGTGGGTGATTCTGGAACATCCCCGCGGGGGTGAGCAAGCAGAGGGATGCGACAACCCCGGGATCACTTCCGTGGAACCCCCGACACAGGCATCAGGAAATGGAAGCCTGAGGCTGATATCACACCACAGCACCAGACTGGGCCTGCTGCATTGCCGAATCAGGCTGTGTCAGCATGGTCTGGGCAGGGTGCAAGGCACACGGCGCAGCCAAGGTGGTACCGTATGCGGTTACCGGCAGCGTCAGCCGCTGTCTCGGCCTTTGATCCTGCATTTCCCAAGGAGCCCCAAGATGGCAATCGAACTTCCTTCTCTTCCGTATGCAAAGAACGCGCTCGAGCCGCATATTTCCGCCGAGACACTGGACTTCCACTACGGCAAGCACCATCAGGCCTACGTCACCAACCTCAACAAGCTGATCGAGGGCACTGAGCTGGCCAATGCCTCCCTCGAGGACATCGTCCGGAAGTCATCCGGCGGGGTGTTCAACAACGCCGCACAGGTCTGGAACCACACCTTCTACTGGAACTCGATGAGCCCCAAGGGCGGTGGCACGCCGCAGGGCAGGCTGGCCGAAGCCATCAACAAGGCGTTTGGCTCCGTCGACAAATTCAAGGATGAGTTCAGCAAGTCGGCCGCCGGCAATTTCGGCTCGGGCTGGACCTGGCTGGTGCAACGCCAGGATGGCTCACTCGCCATCGTCAACACGTCGAACGCCGCCACGCCGATCACCGGCAGTGATCGGCCGCTCCTCACCGCCGACGTCTGGGAGCACGCCTACTACATCGACTACCGCAATGCGCGGCCGAAGTACCTCGAGGCCTTCTGGCACCTGGTGAACTGGGAATTTGCGGCCGCCAACCTGCGCTGAGCCTGCGACAAGCCGCCAAAGGGCGGGACCGGCAGCGGTTCCGTCCTTTGACGGTGCCGGCAGATCAGGGCAGGCGCACACTGCCGCCCTTGCCTGACAGGCGCGTAACGAAATCGCCGCTCACCGGATCCGCGCACCAGCCGCGAATCAGGCCTGCCGCTTCATCGATATCCGCCCTGGACGAGACGACCCAGCACTCCCGCGGAGCGGGCAGCACATCGTCGCGCTGGAACTGCAACCCGAACTGCACGGTATCGCCGCCGTGGCGGAAGCCTGCATCGCGCACCGCCTGCCAGACGAACGGGCTGTCAACGAAGTTCTCCGCAATGGGCACCCTGAGCGCACAGCGCCCCCCGGTACCCACGTTTTCAACCTCCCCATCAGCCAGCACGCGTATCCGCGTGCAGGTGCCGGTCGATCGCGACTGCACATCGTAAAACCAGAACAGGTGCCGCGGCCCCTCCGCAAGGCTGGTCGTGACCACGACGAGTTCGGCATCCGGCGCCCATCGTCGGGCTTCTGCCATCGCCTGCCCAAGCATGTCCCGGGCCGTGATGCCATCCCTGTTCGCCTCCATGTCCAATGCGGTTGGCCCCATCCCCCCGTGGCAGGCAGCAAGGGCGAGACAGGCCAGCAGTGGCCAGGCCAGTCGGATGCGCAGCTGATTCATTGTCAATGCAGCGCCAGTGATGACAGGCTCATAGGCGCCATCTTTGAACGACATGCCGGCCGAGACAACCCCATGCTGCCCGGACTGGACTGCCAGATTCACCATACCGGCATTCCGTCTGCGCCTTCATGAGCGCATCTGCTTGCCGCAAGACTCTTGTTTTCCGGTTGCGCACTGCGGCTCAAGGGTTTAGCATTTCTCAAGCTTCACTGCAGCAGGCGCTGCCGCCATGTCGGCACGCTGAGCCGGACCGACGCTTCAGCGCCCACATCGCGGTGAAGGCACAGACCTTGGGACCAACGCCCTTCCAGGAGATCGTCCCATGCGACTCGACCGCCAAGCCCAAACCCTGGCTGTTGCCCTGGCCGTCATCGCCGCCGGCGCCGTTGCACCACCCGCCACGGCCGCCGACGACACAACCCAGGCCATCGAAATTCCCATCTGCACCAAGAAGCTCGGCACCCTGGCGGTGACCGAGCCGGAAAACAAGTGGTGGCTCGCCTATAACCTTGAGTCGCCTGAGGCGCTGATCAAGGTGTTCGTCTCACAGTCCAAATGCTTCACGCTCGTCGACCGCGGCAAGGGACTGGCCGCCGCCCAGCAGGAGCGGGCTCTCAGCTCCGGCGGCGAGATGCGCGGCGGCTCCAACATTGGCAAAGGCCAGATGAAGGCCGCCGATTACGTGCTGGTACCCGACGTGGTCACCAAGAACAAGGATTCCGGCGGCAGGAGCATCGGCGGCCTGCTCGGCGGCATGATCGGCGGGGTGGCCGGTGCAGTCATCGGTGGCATCAATCTCAAAAGCAAGGAAGCCGACGTCGTGCTGACCCTGACCGATGTGCGCTCTACCGAGCAGGTGGCACTCCAGCAGGGTCACGCCAAGAAGACCGATCTCGGCTGGGGCGCCGGTGGTGGCGCCTTCTTCGGCGGCTTCGCGGCCGCGGGCGCCAGCGGCTATGCCAACACCGACATCGGCCAGGTAGTCACCATGGCCTACCTCGATGCCTACAGCAAGCTGGTAGCCGAGATCAAGGGCATGGACCTGAACGCCAATGCCGACAACGCCAGCCAGGCAGTGTCCATGGCGAAACCCGGGCGCATGTACACCAAGCCGGATGCCAAGTCCGCCGTGGTGCGTGACCTCGATCCGGGCATGATGCTCTACCCCACGGGCGAGAAGCAGGGCATGTTCTGGAAGGTGAGCGACGAGCTGGGCAACGAAGGCTGGGTCCCCTCCACGCTGTTCCAGCTGGCCAAGTAGGAACGCGGCGCAGCGCGCGTATCCGCGCCCGAAGTGTGCCGATACCGAGGGTATCGAAGCCATGAATGACAGCGGCAAACTGGTGCTGCGGCTCGCGCTGGGTCTGCTTGTGCTGCTGCATGGCATTGCCAAACTGCGCCACGGCATCGTCGCCATCACCGGCATGGTGGGTGGCGCCGGGCTGCCCGCCTGGGTGGCCTACGGGGTCTACATCGGCGAGGTCGCCGCGCCGCTCATGGTCATCGCCGGCTGGTATGCCCGCATCGGCGGCGCCATCATCGCCATCAACATGTTGTTTGCCTTCGGACTGGCCCATCTCGGCCACCTGTTCGAGCTTGGTCCCGTCGGCGGCTGGGCCC
>CAZQGA010000002.1:0-26422 GCA_964592735.1 uncultured Chromatiaceae bacterium
TGTCGGGGTTGTGCACGAGCTTGGTGACGCCGATCAGGTTCCAGAAGCGGTTGAAGGCGCTGAGGTAGTGCCCCAGGTTGCCCCACTGGTGGTGCGAGCCGTTGGCGACGCAGATGGCGCCAGGACCGACAGCCTTGGCGCGCTTGATTTCCTTCGAAACGATGTCGAGGGCTTCGTCCCAGCTGATCCGGACGAACTCCGACTTGCCGCGGTTGTGGATGTTGCGCTCGCCGTCCGGATCGAAGTCCACCCGCTTCATCGGGTGCAGGATGCGGTTCTTCGAGTACACCATCGACTTCTGGCACTGCGCGTGCGGGGCGATGGTGGCTTTGCGCGAGGGCATGAAGGTCTTGCCGCGGGCCTTGATGACCCAGGACGGCGCGTCCTGCGCGTCGAAATCCATGGGTGTCGTGCGGATGATCCGTCCGTCCTTGACGTAGACGAAGATCGGCCCGCCGTTCGTGCCGTTGGTGTAGCGCGTGACGCCGTTGCCCATGTCGGTGCCGGCTTTCCAGGTCAGCGTTTCCAGCCGGGCGAGGGTCGCCATGAACCAGACGGCCAGGTCATCCGGGCCTTCCAGGCCAATCTTGAAGTTCTTGGCGGCGTCGATGCGCTCGAGCAGGTCGACCGGCGGCATCAGGAAGTCCGCGGCGATCGCCTTGTTCTTGAAGTGGATGTCCAGGTCCGGCCTGGGATGGATGCCCGCCCGCGTGATGATCCTGCCGTCCTCGAGCTGGATCCAGCGTCCCTCCGGCTCGTCCCGCACGCGGAACTGTGCCACGAGATTGCGTTCCTTGAGACGGGCAGCGTAGTCCGGATACAGCTTTGCAGCCGCTCGCATGGCCTGCGGAATACCCCACAGCAGCACTGGTAGCTTCATCTCTGTCTCCTGGAACGTTTGCGGCTGATTCTACGGGTTCCCGTTTCCGGGGCCTGTAGCAAAAATCAACTGGATACGGGCCTGGCTGTCGGGCTACAGGACCTGGAACAACTCCTGCAGCGCACCGCTGCCCGGGTTGCGCACGATCATTGCCCGGCAGCGGCCGCGGCCGGGCAGTTCGATGTCCACAGGCCCGGAAAAGACCTCGCTGCCGATGGCGATGCAGAGCCTTGCCGTCATCTCGAGATTGGGTACCTCGAAGGATTGGGCGAGGTAGCCGATGTTGGGTGGCACGGCATCGGGAACCAGGGACGGAATCTCGTAGTTGAGGGCGGCGGCCAGGGCGATCTTGCCGTATTCGTGATTGCCCTGGACGATGACGCTGCGGGTGCGCGCATCCTCGGGCAGGCTCAGCGCGCGGTTGGTCACCGGGCCCTGCAGGACAGACTCGATGAACAGCGTCATCCGCAGCGGGCCGTAGTAGAAGGCGAGTGCCTTGTCCATGTCTGCGACGGTGTGGGCCGTCGTCACCACGGAGGTAAAACCCGTCGGTGTACGACCATAGCCGGCGATGAACCGGGTGATGTGGCCGATGACCGTCCCTGGGTCCTCGGTCAGCAGCTGGATGAGGTTGATGACGACGCCGTCGGGGCCATCGAAGGACGCTTCCAGGGTTTCACCGACCGCCGGGCCGAAGTTGTTGTGGGCCGGCTCGCTCCAGAAGTGGTAACCCTCTGCCTTGAGTCGTGCGAAATCGCGCCGGATGTCGCTTGCGTAGATGTTCAGGTTGAAAAGGCCCACGGCGCGGCGGATGTTGGCTGGCCTTGCCCGCCGGCGATTGGCCCCGCTGAACTCCATGAGCTGGATGCGCCCGACCGGGTCTGCGCCGTGGCCGAGGAACGCGCAGCGCGCGGTGGTGCCTGCCGGGACGCGCCAGTAGCGCTCGAAACCGCTGCCCTGGCAGCTGTGCTCCTCAGTGACCGTAAGCCCCAGGGTTCCGGCGTAGAAGTGCAGCGAGGCGTCGAGATCCTCCACGCCAATGACCACGACGCTGACCGGCGCGCCGGCCGGTTGCTTGCTGCTCATGAGGAGACTCCCGGTATGCGTTGTTTTCCCGGGATTATAGACGCAGCCTCCAGGGCGTTGGGGCGGACTGCGGGTGGATAACCGCAAACGGAGCGCCCAAAAAGGCGCCGGCCGTCCCTGGAACAGGGACGGCCGGCAGGTGCATTAACCGGGGGTCAGTCGGGGATCAGGCGGCCAGGCGCGCCCGGCGCCGCAGCCAGCCGAGCAGGCCAACACCCGAGCCGAAGAGCCAGGCGGCAGCCGGTACGGGCACGACATTGACGTCGATACCGACCGCGCCGCTGAAGGCTGGCAGGTTGTTCGCCGTGAAGCCGATGTAGTAGTTGTACTCACCCAGGGCATTCGGGTTGAAGGCGCCGTATGTGGGCGGAGTGACTACGAACGGCACGGGCGTCGCCAGATAGGCGAACATCATGTTCTCCGAACCCTGTGAGAGGCTCACCGTAGCCGGATTGATGCTGGCCGCGATCAGCGCGTTGTTGATGTCGATCTTGCCCAGGCTGCTGAAGGCCGTGCCCGTGCCTGGATCAAAGTCATAGTAGAGCGTGAACGTGAAATCGCCGAAGTCGTTGAAGTTCGGATCCGTGCCGGACACGCTGATGTAGTAGCCGACGTTCCACAGCGAACCCTGCGTTGCGCTCGGGCAGCCAACCGGGTCGGTGGCAATGCCGCAGTTGCTGCCGGGGCCGGCGTAGTAGTCGCCGGCACCGTTGTTCGTGACTGCCGGGTTGGAATACCGCTGATGTGCGGTCAGCGCCAGGGTGACCGTGGTCGAGCCGTTAACGAAGACATCGGTCTTGGCGACGGCGTCGTTGGGAATGCCGGTGCCGCCGAAGGTGGCGCCGGGCAGCGAACCCCAGCCCGTATAGATCGGTGTGGCGATCGCGGCGCTGCTGGCGCACAGGATGGCTGATGTTGCTGCGACCAGGATGCCGCATTTGTGCGTGCTGAGCATGACGTTCTTCCCCCCGGTTGGCGACTGGTGCCGCTTATGCTTCCTCTGTTTTCCGCGATGGCTGTTGACACGCCACTTGGTTCGGAATCTATCAAGCAGAACAAGGTCTTGTCCAGTCCTGTTTTAACGCGGGTGGATGAGGATACCCTGATTAAACATAAGCTTGCAGCAAGGCTTGGGGCTGGCTGGCGGGCTGGGGTGACCGCCATCAGGTGGTTACCAGGGAGGCACAGACCCCGGGCGGATTCTCCTGCGTAAGATGCATCGCCTATGACAGCCATTGCACCACGAGACCCCGGGCCGGGCCGGATCAGCCTCAGCCAGCTCCAGCGGCTGGAGGCCGAGGCGATCCACATCATGCGGGAGGTCGTGGCGGGTACCGCGCGGCCGGTGATGCTGTATTCGGCGGGCAAGGACTCCGCCGTCATGCTGCATCTGGCGCGCAAGGCATTCTGGCCGGGGGTGCCGCCTTTCCCCCTGCTGCACGTGGACACGACCTGGAAGTTCCGCGCCATGTACGAGCTGCGCGACCGCATGGCGCGGGAGAGCGGGATGGATCTCATCGTCCACCGCAACCCGGAAGCGCTGTCGCGCAACATCAATCCATTCGAGCACGGTTCCGTGCTGCACACCCGGCTCTGGAAGACGGAGGGGCTCAGGCAGGCACTCGACCAATATGGCTTCGATGCCGCGTTCGGCGGCGCGCGCCGGGACGAGGAAAAGAGCCGCGCCAAGGAGCGGATCCTGTCCTTCCGCTCGGCAAACCACCGCTGGGACCCGAAGCAGCAGCGGCCCGAGTTGTGGAATCTCTACAGCACCCGCAAGGCTCGCGGCGAGAGCATCCGGGTCTTTCCGCTGTCAAACTGGACCGAGCTCGATGTCTGGCAGTACATCGCGCTCGAGCAGATCCCGATCGTGCCGCTGTACTTCGCCGCGCCACGACCCACGGTGGAGCGCGATGGGCTGATCCTGGTGGTCGATGACGAGCGCTTTGCGCTGGCGCCCGGGGAGCAGCCGGTCATGCGCGAGGTTCGTTTCCGCACCCTCGGTTGCTACCCGCTCACCGGGGCGGTGGATAGCCAGGCGCGGACGCTGTCGGGGATCATCGAGGAAATGCAGGCCACGCGGGCGGCCGAGCGCCAGGGGCGGGCGATTGACCAGGACCAGCCCGGGAGCATGGAGGCGAAGAAGCAGGAGGGCTATTTCTGATGGCCGCTGCTGACCCGCGCGACGCGGCCCTGCTGCGCTTCATCACCTGTGGCAGCGTCGATGATGGCAAGTCCACGCTGATCGGGCGCCTGCTGCATGACGCGCGCCTGGCCAGCGATGATGAACTCGCGGCGCTGGCAGCAGCCAGCCGCCAGGCTGGCCGGCAGGGGCAGGACCCGGATTTCGCGCTGCTGGTCGACGGGCTTGCTGCCGAGCGCGAGCAGGGCATCACCATCGACGTGGCTTACCGCTTCTTCGCCACCGGGAAGCGCAGGTTCATCGTTGCCGACACGCCAGGTCATGAGCAATACACGCGCAACATGGTGACTGGTGCATCGACTGCCGACCTTGCGGTCATTCTCGTTGATGCCCGCAAGGGCATCCTCATGCAGACGCGCCGGCACAGCTTCCTGGTCCGGCTGCTTGGCATCCGCCATGTGGTTCTCGCGGTGAACAAGATGGACCTCGTCGCCTACGACCAGGCCCGTTTCGCGGCGATTGCCGGCGAGTACGGCGCTTTTGCCCGATCCATCGGCATTGAGACATTCACCGCGCTGCCCGTATCCGCGCTGCATGGCGATAACGTGATCCGTGCCTCCGCCAACATGCCCTGGCATGCCGGAGCGAGCCTGCTCGAGCAGCTCGAGCAGGCGGAGGTCGATGTCGAGGTGGCGCAGCAGCGCCCGCTGCGGCTGCCGGTGCAATGGGTCAACCGCCCCGACCAGGACTTCCGCGGTTACGCCGGCCTGATTACGGCGGGCACCGTGCGGCCGGGTGACGCGGTGCGCGTGCTGCCCTCGGGCCGTACGACGACCGTGCAGCGCATCGCCACCTTCGATGGCGACCTGGGCGTTGCCGTTGCCGGGCAGTCCGTCACCCTCTGCCTGGCCGAGGCGGTCGACTGTGGCCGGGGCGACGTGATCGTCCGGGCCGATGACCCGCCCGACGTGGCTGACCAGTTCGAAGCCACCATCGTCTGGATGGCAGACGAACCGTTGCTGCCGGGAAGGCCCTACTGGCTGAAGCTGGCGACCCAGGCTGCCACGGCGGTGGTCCATGGCCTGAAATACCAGGTCAACGTCAATACGCTCGAGCGGCTGGCGGCGCGCACGCTCAGCCTCAATGCCATCGGCGTGGCAACGCTCGGCACCGACCGGCCGCTGGTGTTCGAGCCCTACGAGGCGGATCGCACGCTCGGTGGGTTCATCCTGGTGGACAAGCTCAGCAATGCCACCGTCGGCGCGGGCATGCTCCGCTTTGCGCTCCGCCGCAGCCAGAACGTGCACTGGCAGGCGCTGGACGTTTCGCGCGAGAAGCACGCCGCGCTCAAGCACCAGCAGCCCGCAGTCCTGTGGCTCACCGGGTTGTCCGGCGCGGGCAAGTCCACCATCGCCAACCTGGTGGAGAAGAAGCTGGTCGCCATGGGCCGGCACAGCTTCCTGCTCGATGGGGACAATGTCCGGCATGGCCTGAGCAGGGACCTGGGGTTCACCGATGCCGACCGGGTGGAGAACATTCGCCGCGTCGGCGAGGTCGCCCGCCTGATGACTGATGCTGGCCTCATCGTCATCGCCGCGTTCATCAGCCCGTTCCGGGCCGAGCGCGCCATGGTGCGCGAGATGATGGCTGCCGGGGAGTTCATCGAGATTTTCATCGACACCCCGCTGGCTGCGGCGGAAACGCGGGATGCCAAGGGCTTGTACCGCAAGGCGCGGGCCGGGCTGTTGCGCAACTTCACCGGCATCGACAGCCCGTACGAGGCGCCCGAGAACCCTGAGATCCGCATCGACACGACGCGGCTGTCGCCGGAACAGGCCGCGGAGCTGATCGTCGCGCGCTTGATGGTGCAGCCGTAACGTCCCGCCGCCCTGCAGGGCCGGCGTCAGGTCGCGTCGGCGCGCAGCTTCTCGATCTGGTAGCGGTGGATCTCCATCTGGGTCGACCAGGTCTGCCCAGACCTGCGGCAGGAAGGTCGCACGCTGGCTGCGCCAGCGTCGCCTTCACCTACAACGACACGGACTCTTCCACGAGTACGCCGTCGATGTGGCCCGCGCCTGCCGCGAGCAGGGTGTGCGCACTGTCGCGGTGACGGCCGGTTATATCTCGCCCGTGCTCGACACGTTGCGCTACATCTGCCACGAGACCAGTACCTGACTGGAGCTGACGACGCTGCTGATTCCCGGGGAGAACGACTCCGACGACGAGCTGCGCGCGCTGACGGCCTGGGTTGTCGACGAACTGGGCCCCGACGTGCCGCTGCACTTCACCGCTTTTCATCCCGACTGGAAACTGACGAGCCCGCCGGCGACGCCGGGAGAAACTCTCGCGCGGGCGCGGCGCATCGCACAGGCCACCGGGCTGTGCCACGTCTACACGGGCAACGTGCATGATGGCGCAGGCAACAGCAGCTGGTGCGCCGGCTGTGGCGCGCGCGTCATCGAGCGGGACTGGTACCGCCTGCGGCACGCCGCTGCCCGGCGTCTTCACCGGCCCCGCCGCCTGCCGGTGCAGCCGGTACGGCCGGGCCGATTAAGAGGCGATTAATGTCCCCTCGCTAGCCTGCATCCATCGTGATCAGTGATCCATGGAGGACAGGCATGAAAACCACCACCCATCTGCCGGCGCTTGCCGTGCTGGCTGCGCTGGCCCTGGCTGGCACGGCAGCCGGTGCCGCCGACCCGCTCGTCGACGTCACCGCGGCGGCGCGCGCGGCCCCCGGCTTTGCCGGCTTCTCGGCCGAGCGTGGCGCGCAGTTCTTTCGCAGGCCACACGGCGACTGGAGCTGCGCGACCTGCCACACCGAGAACCCGCGCCAGGCCGGACGCCACGCCGTGACCGGCAAGGCCATCGAGCCCATGGCACCCGCCTTCAATCCCGGGCGGCTGACCGATCCGGCCAAGGTGGAGAAGTGGTTCCGGCGCAATTGCAAGGACGTCCTCTCCCGTGAATGCACGGCACAGGAGAAGGGCGATGTCATGGTGTATCTGCGGTCCATCGGCCGCTGAGGAGGTTGCATGAACAATTTCGGAGCAGGAGCAAGACCGGCAGCCCGCGGCATTTCGCACCCCGCAGGCTGGCTGGTCCTGGTGAGTCTCGTGGTGCCGGCCACGGCTTTCGCCGCCGGGGGTCGCGCACCGCCCGCGGATTCAGCCTGGCGCGAGGAGTGCGGGAGCTGCCACATCGCCTATCCGCCACAGCTGCTGCCCGCGGCCTCCTGGCGGCAGCTCATGGCCACGCTGGACCGCCACTTCGATGCGGATGCCAGCATCGCAGCCGAGCGGGCGCGAGGCATCGAGGCGTTTCTCGTCGCCAATGCGCGCAAGCCCTCTGCCGAGTCCACCCTGCGCATCACCGAGACCGCATGGTTCCGCCGCGAGCACGACGAGGTGACCGGCGAGTTCAGGTCTGCCGCCGTGCGCAGCGCCGCCAACTGTGGCGCCTGCCACCCGCGGGCCGAACAGGGCCGCTTCAGTGAGCGCGACATCCGCATGCCTGGAGGAAACAAGCGATGAAAGACAGGATCATGGTCTGGGACCTGCCGGTGAGGGCTTTCCACTGGCTGCTGGCTGGCAGCTTCGCCGGCGCCTGGCTGCTCTCGGAGAGCGAACGCCTGCGCGACGTCCACGTCATGCTGGGCTACACGGTGCTGGGCCTGGTGGCTTTCCGGCTGCTCTGGGGTTTCATCGGCACGCCGTATGCGCGTTTCGGCAGCTTCCTGTTCAGTCCCCGGGACGCACTGGCGTACCTGCGCGGGCTTGCCAGCCGGCGCTCGCCGCGCTACCTCGGGCATAACCCTGCGGGCAGCTTCGCCATCTGGGCGATCCTCGGGCTCGCCCTGCTGACCGTAGCCAGCGGCTATGCGACCTACAACGAGATCGGCGGTGATGCGTTCGAGGAACTCCACGAGTTCCTGGCCAACGCCTGGCTGCTCGTGGTGGGCGGTCACATTGCCGGGGTACTGCTCTCCAGTCTCCGGTACCGGGAGAATCTTGCCCGCTCGATGGTGACCGGTTACAAGGACGCCGAACCGGGCGCAACCGCTGCGCGGCCGGCTTACGCCATCGGTGGGCTGCTGGTGGCGGGCGTGGTGGCCTTCTGGGGCTGGTCGCTGTCCGGCAGCGGGGTGCCGCCGGCTGCCGCCGCGATGGCGGTCCATCACAGCGACACGGGCAATCTGCTGCACGCAGCCACCCGCAGCGCGACTGCCGATGAGGACGACGACGAGGATGACGATGACTGACATCCCGGTGCAGCAGGCCTGACCCATGCGTGTGCTGCTGGTCGAGGACGACGAGTTGCTGGGTGATGCCTTGCAGGCAGGCCTGCGCGAGCGTGGCTTCGTCATCGACTGGGTGTGTGATGGCATTGCCGCCGACACGATGCTGCGCACCGGGGAGTATGCCGCCGTGGTCCTGGACCTCGGCCTGCCGCGCCGGAGCGGGCTGGAGGTCCTGCGCGCCGCGCGCGCCCGTGGCGACCAGGTGCCGGTGCTGGTGCTCACCGCCCGCGATGCCGTCGAGGACCGCGTCGCGGGGCTCGATACCGGCTCGGATGACTACGTCGTCAAGCCGGTCGCCATCGCCGAGCTGGCCGCACGGCTGCGGGCCCTTATCCGCCGCGCGCATGGCGCTGCCTCCGGCCTGCTCAGCGTCGGTGAACTGACGCTCGACAGCCAGTCGCGGGCAGTGACCTTCCGCGGCCGGCCGGTCGACCTGCACGCGAGTGAGTTTGCCCTGCTGCACGAGCTGATGCTCAACAGCGGCCGGGTGTTGAGTCGCGAGCAGCTCGAGACGAGCCTGTATGACCTGGATCGCGCGGCCGAGAGCAACACCATCGAGGTGTTCGTCCACCACCTGCGGCGCAAGCTCGCGCCGGAGGTGATCCGCACCATCCGCGGCGTGGGCTACCTGTTGCCGCGGGATGGCACCAAAGATGGCGACGCATAGCGGCTCGCTGCGCAACCGGCTGCTGGCGCTGCTGGTCACGGCGGTCGCTGTCGTCTGGGTGCTGGCGGCGATTGCCACCTATGTCGACACGCACCGCGCCGTCGACCGGCTGCTCGATGCGCACCTGGCCCGGACGACAGCGGTGCTCGCGGCGGAGGCGGGCCATGAACTCCTGGAGCTCCACTCCGGTGACCTGCTCGACGCCGATGACTTCGGCCAGGGCGTCACCTTCCAGGTCTGGGAGGAAGGCAACCAGCTGGTACTGAAATCGGCCACTGCGCCCGGCGTGCGGCTGAGTGACGTCGATACCGGCTTCACGGACTCTGTCGTCGCCGGCCGCCAGTGGCGGGTGTTCACGGCCTGGGACCGCGAGCGGCTCGCCCTGGTGGAGGTGGCCGAGGAACACGCCGTGCGCGAGCGCATCGCCAGGCGCGCAGCGTTCAATGCCTTGCGGCCGCTCGCGCTGGCGCTGCCGGTGCTGGCGCTGCTGGTATGGTGGATCGTGAGCCGGGCGCTGCGGCCACTGACGGGCCTTGGAGAACAACTGCGCACCCGCCAGCCGCAGACGCTTGATGCACTCGATACGGCAGGTGTTCCCGCCGAGGCCCTGCCGCTCGTGCAGCGGCTCAATGAGCTGTTCAGGCGGATCCGCCGCAGCATCGACCTGCAGAAGCGTTTCACGGCGGATGCCTCCCATGAACTGCGCAAGCCAGTCGCGGCCGTCCGCGCGCAGGCCGAGGTGGCGCGCACCACCGGGGATCCGGCGACGCGCAACCAGGCGCTCGACAAGGTCATCCGCGCGAGCGACCGCATGGCCGGGCTGATCGACCAGCTGCTGACGCTGGCACGGATGGAGCAGGATGCCGGCCTCCCGGCGGCGGTCGAGGTCGACCTTGCCGCCACGCTGCGCCAGGCGATTGCCGACGCCGTGGCTTCGGGTGCCGGCGAGGCAGGCTTCAGGTTCGAAGTCGTGGGCGACACCCACGTCAGCGGCCAGGCCCTGTTGCTCGATACGCTGGCACGCAATCTCCTCGTCAATGCCCTGCGCCATGGCGCAGCGCCGGTCGATGTGAGCCTTGTGGGTACTGCTGGCGGGGTGCGCCTTGTCGTCGCCGATAACGGCCCGGGTGTACCGGCCGCCGACCTGCCCCGGCTCGGTGAGCGCTTTTTCCGCGGTCCGGCGACCGGTGAGGGCAGCGGGCTCGGTCTTTCCATTGTCCGGCGCATCGCTGAAATCCACGGGGCTACGCTCGGGTTCGGGCCCGGGCCGTCCGGGCGGGGCCTGGCCGTAACGCTCGTGTTTCCCCCGCAGCCACCCACGCCCCGGTAGACTTTGCGATGGACAGGCAGGAATCCAGGCGCATGGACCATCACAAGCTGGTGCTCCCCGAGCACATCAACCATTACGGCTTTCTCTTCGGCGGCTGGCTGCTGCAGTGGCTCGATGAGTTCGCCTACATCACGGCAACGGTGGAATTTCCCGGCCTGCGTTTCGTGACCATCGCCATGAAGGACGTGCAGTTCAAGCGTCGTATCGCTTCGGGTGAGGTGTTGCGCTTTGCCGTGGAGCGCGAGCATCTTGGCCATACGTCCGTGCAATACCGGGTGCGGGCCTGCGGGCTGGTCATGGCTGCGGATCCCGCTGAGGTGTTGTTCGAGACCGCCATCACTTTCGTGAGCGTGGACGCCAGCGGGCAGAAGGCGCCAATCCGGAGCGCCTGAGCGGCCGGCTGCCCGGCCGCCGCGGGGACCTGCATCGTGGGGATGATTCCCCGCTCCGGGAGGTGCAGCGAAGCTGGCCGCTGCACGGCCTGATTGATCCGGCTGGTGCTGATCGTCAAACGCCCGTGACAGGGGGCCGCATCCGGCTCCCGGACGGGGCGTGCCATCAACGTCAGCGATCTGCAGGGTCCCGCCGGGGGCGGTCGTCGGCTTTTCCCGGATCGGGTTGCCGCCCTGGGGGCGCTTTTGCGGCCTCTGTTGCTCTTTGCGCTGGCCGCGTTGGCTGCCTTCAGCGTCAGCCGCCTGTGGCTCGCCTGGCGCTATGCTGACCGTCTCGATGCCGGCGCCTCGCTCGGGGAGGTGCTTGCGCGCGCGTGGCGTTTCGATCTGACCGTGATCTGCGCGGTATGCCTGGTGGTGGTCCTCGTGCAATGGATCGCGCCGCGTCGCCTCCTCCTGAGCAGCGCCTGGCAGGGCGTGATGGCGGCGTGGCTGGCTTCCTGGTTCATGCTCATCGTGTGGAACGAGGCGGCAACCCCCGATTTCATGGCCGAGTTTGGTGTACGGCCAAACCGGCTCTACATCGAGTACCTCGGCTCGCCGCGCGAGGTGTTCATGACGATCTGGGCAGCCCATCGTGCGGCCCTTCTCGAGGGGGGCGCGCTCGCGGGACTCGCCGGCTGGGTCGCCTGGCGGTCGCTCGTGCGTCGTCCGCTGCACGAGGTGGCACCCTGGGGATTGCGCGCCCTGGTGCTGGCACCACTGCTGTTCGTGCTCGCCATCGGCGTGCGGGGCAGCACCGGACACCGGCCGCTCAACATCAGCTTCGCGGCGGTGTCAGCCGATCCGCTGGTGAACGACCTGGCGCTGAATTCCACCTACTCGGCACTGCATGCGGCCTGGTACATGGTCCGTGAGAAAGATGCCCTCAAGGGTTATGGCAGCCTCCCCGAAGCGGAGGTCGTCGCGCGGGTGCGCACCGGGATGCAGTTGCCGGATGCCGCCTTCACAGATCCTGCCCGGCCGACCCTGCACGAACTCCTGCCGACGGTGCAGCCGGGCAGCCAGCCAAACCTGGTGATCCTGCTGCAGGAAAGCCTGGGTGCCCATTACTTCCGGAGCCTCGGCGGGCTGCCCGTGGTGCAGAAACTCGAGACCTGGCGTAATCGCAGCTTCTGGTTCGACAACCTCTACGCCAGCGGCACACGCTCGGCGCGGGGGCTCGAAGCCGTGGTGACGGGCTTCCTGCCGACCCGCACGCCGAGCGTGCTCGGCATGGAGCGCGCGCAGCACGATTTCTTCACGCTGGCGCAGGCGCTCAGAAAGCAGGGGTACCGGACGGAGTTCGTTTACGGCGGCGACAGCAGCTTCGACAACATGCGCCGTTTTTTCCTCGGCAACGGCTTCGACGAGGTCGTGGACTGGAGCGAGCTGCAGCCCGAGGCGACCTTCAAGACGACCTGGGGCGTGGCCGACGAAGACCTCTACGCCTGGGTCGACCGCAAGCTGGAACGCGACGCCATGGACGGCCGGCCGCATTTCACCCTGGTCTTCAGCACCTCGAACCACCCGCCCTACGATTTTCCGGACGGCCGGATCGCGCTCTACGAGCAGCCGAAGCAGACACCCAACAACGCGGCACGCTACGCGGACCATGCGGTCGGTGGCTTCCTCGAGTCTGCGCGGGCCAGGCCATACTGGGCCAGCACGCTCTTCATGGTCGTTGCCGATCACGAGAGCAGGACGGTGGGCGAGGGCCTGGTGCCGGTGCTCTCATTCCACATCCCGGGCTTCATCGCTGGCGGGCCGGTGCAGCCCCGCGTGGTGACGCGGATCGCGAGCCAGGTGGATCTGCTGCCTACGGTGCTTTCACTCATGGGCCAGCGCCTGGCGATCCCGGCGCCCGGGATCGACCAGAGCCGCAGGGATCTCGCCGGGCCTGGCCGTGCCTTCATGCAGTTCCACGACAGCAATGCCTACCGCGTCGGCGACGACGTCGAGATCCTCCTGCCCGACCGTTCCGCGCATCACTTTCGGGTGCGCGGGCAGCGCCTGGAGCCGGCACCGCCGGATGTGGAACTCGAGCATGAGGCGCGCGCTTACACGCAGTGGCCGCTGCTGGCGTACCGCCAGGGCTGGTATCGGCCCTGACCACCGGTATCAGGGTCGCGCCGGGCTGCTAGCATGCGCGTCCATGAGCATCTCTCTTCCGCCGGTCTCCGAACCGCTGCTGGCCGAGGCTGCGCATGCACTGGAGTCGCTGCCCGGTGAGCTGCGAGCCGATCTGGCGCTGGTTGCACGGCTGACGCGCCTGCTTGCCGCGAGCCCGTTCGCAGCGGACGTCCTGGTCCGCTATCCCGGGTTGATCAGCCAGCTCGTCGAATCCGGACGGGTCGACCGGGCGAGCGGTCCCGATGAACTCCGGTCGGCAGTGGCCGATGCGGCTGCGCCCACGCTGCCCGAGGCCGGGTTCATGCGCGCGCTGCGCCTCGTGCGCCATCGCGAGCTGGTGCGCATCCTCTGGCGGGATATCGAGGGCCAGGCGAGTGTGGCGGAAACCCTGCGTGAACTCTCTGACCTCGCCGATGCGTGCATCACGGCTGCCCTGGCCTGCGCCAGCGGTTTGCTGCACGCCCGCCATGGCACCCCGCGGCTCATGGATGGGGCGCCCTGCGGGTTCGCGGTGCTCGCCATGGGCAAGCTCGGCGGGCATGAGCTGAATTTTTCTTCCGATATCGATCTGGTCTTCGTTTTTTCCGATGCCGGCTACACCGACGGCCCGAAGCCCGTGG
Organism: uncultured Chromatiaceae bacterium; assembly: GCA_964592735.1. GTDB lineage: Bacteria > Pseudomonadota > Gammaproteobacteria > Steroidobacterales > QUBU01. Next base: position 13,591 of record CAZQGA010000002.1, read on the forward strand.
ACAACGAGGAGGTCTTCCGCCTCCTCGGCCAGCGTCTGGTGAACCTGCTTGGCCAGGTGACCGCGGAGGGTTTTGCCTATCGTGTGGACGTGCGCCTGCGCCCCTTTGGCAACAGCGGCCCGCTGGCGGTGTCGCTGCCAGCACTCGAAAACTACCTGATGCAGCACGGTCGTGACTGGGAGCGCTACGCCTACGTCAAGGCCCGCGTGGTGAACGACTGGGAAGACACGGGCTATTTCCACGACAACGTGGTGCGCCCGTTCGTCTACCGGCGCTATCTCGACTATGGCGTGTTTGCGTCGCTGCGCGAGATGAAGGCCATGATCGAGGCGGAGGTGCGCCGCAAGGAGTTCCAGGCGGACATCAAGCTCGGCCCGGGCGGCATCCGCGAGATCGAGTTCATCGTGCAGTCCTTCCAGCTGGTGCGCGGCGGCAGCGTGGCGGGCCTGCGTGGCGGGGAGATCCTGCGGGTGCTGCCGGCACTGGCCCGGCACGGCTGCCTCGCACCGGATGCTGTCGCCAGTCTCACCGCGGCCTACCTGTTCCTGCGCCGGCTGGAGAATGCCATCCAGGGCTTGCGCGACCAGCAGACCCACCAGGTGCCGGCAGACGCCCTCGATCGTGCGCGCCTGGCGCTCGCGCTGGGTGCTGCAGGCTGGGCGGAGGTAGCCGCTGCCCTTGAACGGCACCGCAGCGCGGTAAACCGCGAGTTTCGCCAGGTCGCTTTTCGAAGTGAGGCGACGGCCATGCAGACGACCCCGGGGAGTGGGCGCCTGCGCCAGGTTTGGCTGGAGGAGGCAGCGCCGGAGGTGGCGGCAAGCCTGCTGCAGGAAGCGGGTTTCGCGGATCCGGTGGCTGTGCTCGAGCGACTGCGCCAGATGCGCGCGGCGGCGAGCCTGCAGCGCCTCGACGAGCCGAGCCGCCAGCGCCTGGACCTGCTGATGCCGGCCGTGCTGGTGGCGGCGGGCCGCGAGCGCAACGCGGCGTTGGCGGTGGACGGGGTTGCCGGGGTGATCGAAGCCATTGGCCGGCGTTCGGCCTACTTCGCCCTGCTCAACGAGAACCCGGCCGCGCGCGACCGCCTGGTCGGCATGTGCGGCCTGAGCGACTTCCTCGCACGCCAGATTGCCGACCATCCGATCCTGCTCGACGAACTGCTTGATCCACGACTCTTCGGCGCGCCGCCCACGCGGGCGGAACTCGCCGATGACCTCCTGCGGCGGCTGGAGGCCGTGGCCGGTGCGGATGATCCGGAACGGTGGCTGGAAGCCGTGCGCAACTTCCAGCGCGCCGCGGTGTTTCGCATTGCCGTGGCCGATCTCTCCGGCGTGCTGCCGCTGATGAAGGTGAGCGACCGGCTCACGGAGACTGCGGAGCTGGTGCTGCAGGCGGCCTGTGACCAGGCCTGGCGGGAGCTGGTCGCCCGCCACGGCCGCCCGCGTTGTGTGGTCGACGGCAAGGCGCGGGATGCCGCCTTCGGCATCATTGCCTACGGCAAGCTCGGCGGGCTGGAACTCGGCTATGCCTCGGATCTCGATCTGGTGTTCCTGCACGATTCGGCCGGTGAAGCGGAACAGACCGACGGCGAACGGCCGCTGGAGAACAGCGTGTTCTTCGTGCGCCTTGCCCGGCGCATCATCAATTTCGCCACGATGCTGACCTCGGCCGGCCATCTCTATGAGGTCGATACACGATTGCAGCCGGAAGGCCGCAAGGGACTGCTGGTGTCGAGCCTTGCAGCCTTCGAGGCCTACCAGCGCAACAGCGCGTGGACCTGGGAGCACCAGGCCTTGCTGCGCAGCCGGGGTGTCGCCGGTGATGCCGGCGTGCTGGCACTCTTCGAAGGGATCCGCAGCGAGGTGCTTACGCAGTGTGTGCACCAGCGGAGCCTGTGCGAGGATGTGCTGGCGATGCGCGAGCGCATGGCCGATGAGCTGGCACGCGGGACTGCGGAAAACTTCGACATCAAGCAGGACCGGGGCGGCATCACGGACATCGAATTCATCGTGCAGTACCTGGTGCTGCGCGAGGCCTGCCATCATCCCGGGCTGGTGCGCTGGTCGGACAATATCCGCCAGCTTGAGGATCTGGCTGCCAGCGGGCTGCTCGACGCCGGGGTGGCTGGTTTCCTCACGGATGCCTACCGCGGCTATCGCGAGCGGCTGCACCACCTGGCCCTGGCCGGGCAGCCGGGGTTTATGCCGCGGGCGCAGGCAGCCGCAGTCGCCGGGCGTGTGCGGGCGATCTGGGATGAGGTTTTTGCTGCCTGATGGCGCCAGCAGCACCGGCCTGCGGGCGTGCCAGCGCCTATAATCTGCACCGCCCAGCGATCCATCGGAGACCCGTCGTGCCTACCAAGCCGGACGCCCGCAGCCAACAACTGATCCAGCCCAACGCCGAGCACGTCTACCAGGTCACCCAGGCCGACCTGCCGCTGTCCTGCCCGATGCCGGGCATGTATCTGTGGAATTCGCACCCGCGGGTCATGCTGCCCATCGAGCCGACGGGCACTGCCAGGTGCCCCTATTGCAGCGCGATCTACCAGCTGGTGCGTTGACGTACGCTCGCGTGGCTGCCCCGCTCATCGCCCACATCAACCTGGCGCGGGGTTTCCGCGGGGGTGAGCGACAGACCGAGTTGCTGGTTCGCGGGCTGGCCGCGGCCGGGTGGCGTCAGCGCATCGTCGCCCGGCGGGGCGAGGGCCTGGCGCAGCGGCTCGGAGATCTCCCGGGCGTGGCCATGCGTGAGGTGGCGGGCAACGTGGCGGGTGCTGCGCTGGCGCTGCGCGGTGCGGACCTGGTGCATGTGCACGAGGCCCGCGCCCTGCAGGCCGCCTGGCTCAACCGCCTCGCCGGCGGCGCGCCCTACCTGGTCACGCGGCGGGTGCAGCAAGGTCCCTCGCACAACAGCCTCAACCGGACGATGTACCGCGGTGCTGCGCATATCGTGGTGCTGTCCCGGGCCATCGGCGCTGCGCTGGCCGCGCTCGATCCGGGACTCGCCTGGGAGGTGATCCCGAGCGCAAGTGCAGGTCTGCCGGTCAACGCCGGGCGGGCCGCCGGGTTACGCCAGCAGTTTGGCGGTGGCTTCATCGTCGGCCATGTCGGTGCGCTGGTCGATTCACACAAGGGGCAGCGGCAGATCCTCGCCATCGCCCGGGAAACCGCGGGACGTGCTCCTGCGATCAGCTACGTGCTGGTCGGGTCGGGCCGTGACGAGGCATCCCTGCAGGCGGATGCCGCCGGTCTTCCCAACGTGCGCTTTGCCGGTGAGGTAAGCGACGTCGGCAATTACCTCGCGGCCATGGATGTCTTTATTTATCCTTCGCGCCACGAAGGCCTGGGTTCGATCCTGCTCGATGCCATGGCCTTCGGCCTGCCGATCGTGGCGACGCGCGTGGGTGGCATTCCAGAGGTGGTCGACGCGGGTCGCGGGGGGCTGCTCTGCGAGGTGGATGACATCGCCGGTCTCGCCGCGGCAGTGCTCACCCTGTACGCTGATGCGGGGTTGCGCGAGCGCATGGCGGCAGCCAACCGTGCCCGGGCCGTGGAGTTTTCCGCCGAAGCCATGACCGGGCGTTACATCAACATCTACCGGAGCCTGCTCCCCGGAGCAGCGGCAGCCAACGCATGATCATCGTCACCGGCGGTGCCGGCTTCATCGGTTCGAACATCGTCCGGCACCTCAATGCCGCAGGCATCAGCGAGATCCTTGTCGTGGATGACCTCAGCGATGGGCACAAGGCCATGAACCTGGCCGGTGCCCGGATTGCTGACTACATGGATCACGAGGAATTCCTCGAGCGGCTGGTGGCGCGCCGGGACTTCGGTGGCCGGATCCTCGGCGTTCTGCACCAGGGCGCCTGCACCGTCACCACGGAATGGGACGGCCGCATGATGATGCAGCGGAACTACTGGTTCTCGCGGGAGCTGCTGCACTGGTGCCTGGACCAGAAGGTGCCGCTCGTCTACGCCTCCTCGGCCTCGGTGTACGGTGGCGGGCGCGAATCGCGGGTGGCGCCCGAGTGCGAGCACCCGGTCAACGTCTATGCCTGGTCGAAGCTCGTCTTCGACCAGCATGCACGGCGCTATATCGCCGCGGCCCGCTCGCCGGTGGTGGGGCTGCGCTATTTCAACGTCTATGGGCCGGGCGAGGCGCACAAGGGCAGCATGGCGAGCGTGATCTGGCACTTTCACAACCAGCTCCGCGAGGGTGATGAAGTCCGCCTGTTCGAGGGCAGCCACGGCTTCGGGCCTGGCGAACAGTTGCGCGACTTCATCCATGTGGATGATGTCGCCCGCGCCAACCTCTGGTTTCTCGAGCACACCGGTACCCGCGGGATCTTCAACCTCGGTACCGGCCGGGCCCGCAGCTTCAACGATGTGGCGCGTGCCGTGATCGCCTGGCATGGACACGGCCACATCCACTATGTGCCGTTCCCGGCCAGCCTGCTCGCGGGCTACCAGAGCTTCACCGAGGCGGATCTCTCGACTCTGCGCCTGGCGGGCTACGAAGCCGGATTTATCGGCATCGAGGAGGGCGTGCGCGCCTACCTCGACGTGCTTGCCAGCGCCTGATCCGCAGGGGCCCATGGCGGCGGGCGAGAAGATCCTGGTCGTCGGTCCTGCCTGGGTCGGCGACATGGTCATGGCACAGTCGCTGTTGCGGCTGCTCCGCGAGCGCGATCCGGCTGCGGTGATCGACGTCGTTGGCCCGCCCTGGTCGGTGCCGCTGGTCGCACGGATGCCCGAGGCTCGCCGTGGCATTGCGCTCGATATCCGCCACGGCGAACTGCGGCTCGGGCGCCGCTGGCAGCTGGCGCGCGAACTGCGCGCGGTGGCTTACGATCGCGCCATCGTCCTGCCGCGCTCGTTCAAGGCAGCGCTGCTGCCCTGGTTCGCACAGGTGCCGGTGCGCACGGGCTTTGCCGCGGAACTGCGGCAGTGGTTCCTCACCGACCCGCGGCAACTGGATCGCGCCGTACTCGACCAGACCATCAAGCGCTTCCTGGTGCTGGGGCTGCCACCGGGTGCGGCGTTGCCGCAGCGCCCGCCGCAGCCGGCACTGCGCGTCGACCCGGCCAATCGTGGTGCACTCCTCGGGCGGCTGGGGCTCGGGCATGCACCCGCGGTCGCGCTCATGCCGGGGGCGGCTTATGGCCCGGCGAAGCAGTGGCCGATCGAATATTTCGCCGAACTGGCTGCGTGGATCACCGGCCGCGGCGAGGAGGTCTGGGTCCTCGGGTCAGATGCTGAACGGGCACTCGGCGAGCAGATCTGCACCGCGGCCGGGGCTGGTGCGCACAATCTTTGCGGGCAGACGCGGCTGGAGGACAGTGTCGATCTGCTCTCGGCAGTACGTGCTGCCGTGACCAACGACTCAGGCCTGATGCACGTCGCGGCCGCGGCGGGTACGCGGGTTATCGCCCTCTATGGCTCGAGTTCGCCGCACTTCACGCCGCCGCTGACCGACCGGGCGAGCATCCACTACCTGGCGCTCGACTGCAGTCCCTGCTTTCAGCGCGAGTGTCCGCTCGGGCATCTGCGCTGTCTGCGCGACATTTCTGTGGCTGCCGTGCGCGCCTCGCTCGAGTGAGGTGCGCGGATGAAGGGCGGGATCTGCCAGGCGCAATGCGGCCTGCCTTACGAGCCGAGAACTTTGTCGATGCTGCCGATCACGTCGGCCGGGGTGATCAGGTCCATGGCTGCAGGGTCGCGCACGCGCTGGCCCCAGCGCAACTGCGCGACCGGGACGCCGAATTCGTGTTGCACGGCCTCCGGGTAGCGGTCCACGACCAGGTCCTGGCTGAAGTACGGGCCGGTGCGCAGGCGGTTGGAGGTCGCGTAGAGGCCGACCACCGGGGTGCCCACCGCAGTGGCCATGTGCGCGGGTCCGGAATCCGGGCAGATGACGAGATCGGCCCGCTCGATGACCGCGAGCAGCTGCTTCAGGCTGGTGCGGCCGATGAGATTGGCCACCGGCCTGCGCGCGGCGGCTGCCAGTACGTTGCCGTACTCGGCTTCGACGGCGGTGCCCGCGCCGGTCAGGATGACCTGCGCGCCATGCGCTTCCTGCAGGTGGGTGAGCACCTCGACGTAATTTTTTACGCGCCAGTTGCGGTAGTTGCGAAAGCGCTGGCTGCTGCAGGGGCTGATGACCACGATGGGCCCGGTTCCCGGGGCCTGGGCGGCAGCGAAATCGCAGTCGGTCCCGCTGAGGGGGATGTCCCAGCGCAGTTCGCGTTCCTCGATGCCGAGGTGCTCGAGAAAGCCGAAGAGCCCGTCCATCACATGCTGTTCGGGGCGTTCAGCGATGCGCTCGTTCGTGAACAGCCACTGCCAGTCCCGCGCGCGACGGCGGTCGAAGCCGATGCGCCGATCGGCGCGCAACATGCGGCTGGCGAGGTTGGCGCGCATCGAGGCGTGCATGTGGAGCAGGATCGGGAAATGCCGGCCGCGCAGCTCCCGGTGAATGCGGGCCAGGCTGGCGCGGGGCTGGTGCTTGTCGAAGGTGATAAACTCCACGCCGTCCACGCCTTTCATGAGCCCGTGTTCGGTCTTGCCGATCACCCAGGTGAGCCGCGTCTGTGGCCAGGCTCGCTGGAGGGTCCTGAGGACCGGGAGCGTGTGGCAGCAATCACCGATGGCCGAGAGTCGTATGAGGCAAATGGACTCCGGCCCATTCCCAGGTGGTCGACCGGATGAAGGTGGCATGCGGGTGGTTGAGCGTGTAGAGCGTAGCGGCGGGAGCGTCATCCTATATGATGAATCCCTCGTCAACCACATGCAGGAAGCCTGGTTCGATCCGGCTTCGTGGCCGGATGTGCCACGCGCCCCGGGTTATGCCGGCGGTCGCGGGGCGACGCTCTTCATCACCTGTGCGGGCCAGGACTGGGTCCTGCGCCACTACCATCGCGGCGGCTACATGGCTCGCATCGCCCGCGACAGCTTCCTCTGGTCTGGTGCGTCCCGCACCCGCTGCTTTCTCGAATGGCGCTTGCTCACCACGCTGCAGTCCATCGGGCTGCCCGCGCCACGGCCCGTGGCCGCGCGTTTCCAGCGCAACGGGCTCTTCTACCGTGCCGATCTCATGACCGTGCGGATTGCGGATGTCGTGCCCCTGTCGACGCGGATGGCTGCCGGGCCGCTGGTACCGGCCGTGTGGCAGCGAATCGGCGCCTGCATCGGGCGCTTCCACGCCGCGCGGGTTTTCCACGCCGACCTGACTGCCCACAACCTGCAGATCAACAGCCGCGATGAGATCTTCCTGCTCGATTTCGACCGCGGGCGGATCATGCGGGGGCCTGGTGGATGGCAACAGCGCAACCTCGAGCGCCTGCACCGCTCGTTTACCAAGATCACGGCCGACGGCATGCGCGGCTTTGGTGCAGACGAGTGGGCTGCGCTGCGGGCGGGTTACGATTCAGCAGCCGTGCCGGCTGATGGTTCCCGACCACCTGCGGCGTAGGGATCCGTGAAGGGCGCCGGTCGCCCCTTGAAGCGCCGGTGGACCCAGAAGTACTGCTCTGGTGCCAGGCGGATATGCCGCTCAAGGATGGCGTTCACGCGGGCGGCATCGGCAACCGGATCCGGGCCCGGGAAATCAGCGAGCGGTGCCTCGATGCGGATGTCATAACCGCGCCCGTCGGCACGGCGCATGGCGAAATAGGGTACCACCGGCGCGCGGCTGACGCGGGCCAGCGCCGAGAGTGCGGTGTTCGTCATTGCCGGTACCCCCAGGAATGGCACCAGGGCGCTGCCTTTGCGCCGGAAGCTCTGGTCGGGCGCGTACCAGGTGGCATTACCGTCGGTGAGGCAGCGGACGAACTGCCGGATGCTGTCCTTGGGAATGAGGCGATGGGCTGAACGCAGCCGGCCGCGCATCAGGATGGCGTCCATGAGCGGATTGCGATTGGGCCGGTAGATCGCTGCCAGTTGCGGGATGTCCATGCACAGGCGCCGGCCCGAGAGTTCCACCGCCGCGAAGTGTCCGCTCATGACGATGGCGCCGCGACCTCCGGCAAGGGCCGATTGCAGATACTCCAGCCCTTCGATACGCCAGAGCCGGCGTATGCGCGCGTCACTCGCCCACAGCGACATGCCCACCTCGATCAGCTGCTGGCCGAGTGAGGCAAAGTGGCGGCGCAGCAGTTCGCGGCGCTCCGGTTCGCCGAGCTCCGGAAAACACAGGCGCAGGTTGGCGGCAGCGATGTCCCGTCTGCGGCGGGCCAGCAACAGTCCGGCCCGCCCCAGGGCAGCCCCGGCCAGGGCCTGGGTGCGAACAGGCAGCCATGCCAGCAGGCGCAGCAGGCCGAGGCCGATCCAGGTCGGCCAGAAGCGGGGGTGCCAAAAGCGCAGCAGCGAGGGTGAGGTCATGCCGGGGCCGGTTTCATGCGGGCAGGCAGCACATGCTAGGTGGCCGCGTGCGGCCGGGAAAGGCCCGGCTGCATCCGGGGCTTGAATTGTCATGGCCGGGCACCACTAAATACGCGTCCTGCCATTTTCTGGAGAGACTCCATCGTGCTGAAGCGCATCTTCCTGTTCGCTGTCACCAACATCGCGGTCCTGGTGGTCCTGTCGGTGGTCGCGCGGGTGCTCGGCCTCGACCGGGTGCTCAGCGATCAGCAGGGCGGGCTCAATTTCACGGCCCTGCTCGGTTTCTGTGCCGTGTTCGGCTTTGGTGGTGCGCTGATCTCGCTGGCGATGTCCAAGTGGATGGCCAAGCGCAGCACCGGTGCGCGGGTCATCACCCAGCCTCGTGATGCCACGGAGGCCTGGCTGGTTGAGACCGTCCAGCGCCAGGCGCGGCAGGCAGGCATCGGCCTGCCGGAGGTGGCGGTTTACGAATCACCCGACCTGAATGCCTTTGCCACCGGTGCACGCCGCGACAGCGCCCTGGTGGCGGTCAGCACCGGCCTGCTCCGCAGCATGGATCGCCGTGAGGTCGAAGCGGTGCTCGGCCACGAGATCACCCACGTTGCCAACGGCGACATGGTGACGCTGACCCTGATCCAGGGGGTCGTGAACACTTTCGTGCTGTTCCTGTCGCGGGTGATCGGTTACGTCGTCGACAACGCGCTGTCCCGTTCGGACCGGGACAGCGGCCGCGGGCAGGGGCCGGCGTTCTTCATCGTCAGCCTGGTCGCCCAGATCGTGCTTGGCATCCTGGCCAGCATGATCGTGGCCTGGTTTTCCCGCCAGCGTGAATTCCGTGCTGATGCCGGTGGCGCCGGGCTCGCGGGCCGCGATGGCATGATCGCGGCGCTCGAGCGCCTGAAGGCGGCGCACGGTCCGGCTGCGTTGCCCGACTCCATGAAGGCCTTCGGCATTTCCGGCGGCGGCGGCTTTTCGCGGCTCTTCATGTCCCACCCGCCCCTGGATGAACGCATCGCTGCGTTGCGCAGCGCCGGCCAGCCGAAGTTCAGCTGAGCGTCGGGGTGGCATGTCCATCCCAATTATGTGAATCGGTTCGCCCCCGGCCCGCAGTGGCCGGGGCTAACCTGCAGCCCTGGCGTCCGCTCCGGTGTGAGGCCAGCCGCCATGAGTGGACGGCGGCTTGCTTTCAGGGGGTTGATTGGCTATGAATCGGTCATAACACGGCTTGGGTTGTCGATGTTCGTCCTGATCAGGGTGCTGCCGGCTGTCGCGGCCGCATTGTTGCTTTTCGCCGTCGGCGTGCGCGCAGACGATGCCCTCCCGCGCCCGCCTGGCCTGACGCCGGAGGTGGTCTTCTGGCAGCGGGCCTTCGTTGAGTGCACCTCTGAGCAGGGCCTCATCCACGATAACCGCAAACTTGGCATCGTCTACGAGAAAATCGATGCCTCAGGTGGCGGCCAGGTGCGCCTGCAGCGCCTCGCGGATGCCGGCCGTGCCCGATACGAGCGTATCCTGCGCACGCTCGCCACCGGCCAACGCAGCGGCCTCGATGCCGAGGCGCAGCGCGTGCTCGCCCTGTGGCCGGCAAATGTCAGCAATGCCGAACTGGCTGAGGCTGCCACGCGGGTGCGTTTCCAGCAGGGACTTGCCGAGCGCTTCCATGCCGGCCTGGTGCGTTCTGGCCAGTGGCGCGACTACATCCGCCGGAGCCTGCGCCAGGCCGGGGTCCCGGAGGGTGTGGCTGCGCTGCCCCATGTGGAGTCCTCTTTTGACCCCAACGCACGTTCTTTCATCGGTGCGGCCGGCCTTTGGCAATTCACCGGTGACACCGGCAAGCGCTTCATGCGCATCGACCAGGCCGTCGATGAGCGTCGTGATCCCTTCGAATCCAGTGAGGCGGCCGCCCGTCTGCTGCGCTACAACCACGATCTGCTCGGTACCTGGCCACTCGCCATCACAGCGTACAACCATGGCGCTGCGGGAATGCGCCGCGCAGTGAGCGCCATGGGCACCAGTGACATCGAGGCCATCGTCCGGCGCTATAACGGTCCGTCCTTCGGCTTTGCCTCGCGAAACTTCTATGTGTCCTTCCTGGCGGCCCTGGAGGTCGAGCAGGATCCGGAGAAATTCTTCGGTCCGGTGCGCCGCCAGGAGCCGCTGGAGCAACTGGTGGTGGAGGTGCCTGATTACATGCGCGTCGATGCGCTGGAAAAGGCGTTTGGCGTGCCGCGGGCCACCCTGCAGGCCTACAACCCGGCGTTGCTGCCCGCCGTATGGGAAGGGGCCAAGTATGTGCCGCGCGGTTTCCGCCTGCGCTTGCCGGCCGGTCAGGTCATCGATGCGCCGGCGCAGCAGGTGCTCGCTGCGATCCCGCGCGCCCAGCGGTTCGATGGCCAGGTACCGGACAGGACCCACAAAGTCGTGCGTGGTGACACGCTGGGCCGTATCGCGGCGCGCCACGGCATCAGTGTGAGCCAGCTGGCCCAGGCCAACGGGTTGAAGCCGGGCAGCCGGATCCGGGTCGGCCAGTCGCTGAAACTGCCGGGTAAGGCGGTGGCGAAGGTCGCTGCCAATGCCAGGCCGGAGTCCCCCTCCACACCGGTCACGCAACCGCAATCGTTGGTGCCAGCCGTGCGTGCCTATGTGGTACAGCCGGGTGACAGCCTCGCGTCCATCGCCCGCAAGACCGGTGTCCGCCAGCGCGAGCTGCTGGCGCTCAACAACCTCGACAACCCGGATCTGGTCCGCAGTGGCACTCGCCTGCGGCTGGTGGCTGCCGACTCTGGCAACACGAAGCCGGCTGCGGCAGGCGCCAGGGCGGGCGGGACGGCAAGTGTGCAGCGGGCGGTCGAGCCTGCCGCTGCTGCAAATCTGCCGGCCCTGGAGTCTGCCGCCCAGGCGAAGGAACCGACTGGCGATGTGGGCGGCACGTCCGCCTCGCTCGCCGATCCGAGCAATTACCTGGTTGCCGGCAATGACACGGTCGAGGCGCAGGCAGCGGAGACCCTCAGCCACTACGCCAGCTGGCTGGAAGTCAGCCCGGACGAACTGCGCAAGGCCAACGGCTGGAAGGGCAAGCATGCCCTGGTCATGGGACAGCGGGTACGCCTGGTCTTCACCCGGGTCAGTCGCGATGAGTTCCTGGCGCGGCGCGTGGCTTACCACCATGACCTGCAGGAAGATTTCTTCAGCCGCTATCGTATTGCCGATACCACCGAGCACCTGCTCCGCCGGGGTGAATCGGTGTGGATCCTGGCGTCACAAAAATACAAAGTACCGGTCTGGCTGCTGCGACAGTACAACCCCACGCTCGATCTCGGCCAGGTGCGCCCGGGCACCCGTGTGGTGTTTCCGAAGCTGGTGCGTGTGGCTGCATCGCCATCCGAGGCGCTGGCCAACGAGGAAGTTGCATGAGTCGGCTGGCCGGACTGGTGCGTGTGGTCTTTCTCCTGGCGCTGGGTTCCTTCGTGCCGGGTGTCTGGAGCCTGCAAGCTGCGGCAGTCGAACTGGCTGACAAGGTGATCGTCCACAAGGCCGAACGGCGTCTCGACCTGCTGAAGAACGGGGCGGTGTTGCGCAGCTTCCGTGTCGCGCTCGGCCTCGTCCCCGAGGGTCCGAAGCTGCGCGAGGGCGACTTTCGCACGCCAGAAGGCCGTTACCTGCTCGTTGACCGCAACCCGGACAGCGAATTCTTCCTCTCCATCCGCATCTCCTATCCCGACGAGCGTGACCGGCGTGAGGCGCGGTCCCGGGGGCAGGAACCAGGCGGACTGATCATGATCCACGGCATGCCCAACGAGCCGAGCCGCTCGGCCGAGTACTACCGGCGCACGGACTGGACCAATGGCTGCATCGCCGTATCCAATGCCGATATGGTGGACATCTGGCTGATGACGACCCGCAACACCCCCATCGATATCCTGCCGTGATCCAGGACATCCCTGCCCGGCATGGGGGCGAGACCCTGGTTGAGGTCATGCCGGAAGGCAGCCTGGAGCTGCTGTCCCAGCACGAGGTCGACCGCCTGCGTCGCACGGGTGAGGGCGGGCAGCACGACGTGCTCCGGCGCTGTGCACTGGCCGTGCTCAATGTTGGTGGCCAGAGCGATGACACGCGCGAGGTCATGGAGAAATACCGCGATTTCGACATTTTCATCGTCCAGCAGGATCGCGGCGTGAAGCTGGCGTTGCGCAACGCGCCGCCGGAGGCTTTCGTCGACGGCAAGATGATCAGGGGCATCCGCGAGCTGCTGTTTGCAGTCTTGCGCGACGTCGTTTTCATCAACAATGAAGTTGCGGGCGCCGGGCAGTTCGATCTCACCAGCAGCGCCGGCATCACCAACGCCGTATTCCATATTCTGCGCAACGCCGGCGCACTGCAGGCCGGGGAGCCTGACCTGGTGGTGTGCTGGGGCGGGCACGCCATCAGCCGCGAGGAGTACGACTACTCGAAGAAGG
>CAZQGA010000003.1:0-26139 GCA_964592735.1 uncultured Chromatiaceae bacterium
GCAGTGCGTGCTCGGCAAATGTCCGTGGCGTGAGCGTATCGATCATGAACGCACCGAGCTGGTGGCCGTACCCGCCGCGTGCGTCCTGGGCGAAGCGGATGAGCTTGCCCTCATGGCAGATCACCCGGCCGCCGGGGCGCCCCCGGAGCTTGTCGTGCCGGTAGATGATCCGCTTGCTGTGGCGTCGCCATTCACCGAGCAGGTCATCGGCATGGAAGATGGCGAGCGAGTAGGCACCGTCGGCGACGAAGAGCCACCAGCGGTCCTCGTAATGCACGATCGAACTGTCGCGGAACTTGCCCTGGAGCAGTGCCTTGCGCAGCCGCCAGCGGCGCGGGAACTCCACGGCTTCGTAGAGGCGGATCTCGCGGGCTTCCTTGGTCTCCGGGATCATCCAGATCGAGCCACCGTGCGCGAAGACGTACGGGTAGGACAGGTGGAACGGCTCCTCGAGCGCAAGTCCGCCGTACTCCCAGCGCCGCGTGTCGTCGCTTGCCGCCCAGCTGATGACGCCGCGGCCGAGATCGAGGTCGAGCATCTCGTAAAAGAGATACCAGCGCCCGCCATGCGGATGCAGGAAGGGATCGGCGACCATCGAGACCCGGCGATCGGTCACGTCGTGATGACGAAATGCCGGGTTGGGGGCGTCCGCGCGTTCCGCCAGGCTGAGCGGGTCTTTCCCGGCGAGGATGCCGATCGACCAGGCCGGCGGTGGTGCGCTGGCTGCAGCAGTTGTCCGCGAGAAGGTGGAGCGCAGGAAGCGGCGGAGCTTTCTCATCCGCCCAGTGTAAGCGAGCCGCGCGGGCGACGGTGTTCCCCGGGCCCGCGCGGCCTGATGCAGGCGGCTGTTATTGCACCCGGATCACGCGGGTGAGCGTGCTTGGCGGGCGGTTCTCGCCGGGGTTGGCGTCGATGTAGGTGAAAGTGAACGTGCCGACCGGTATGCCGAGCTGGCCTGGAACAAGCTCCAGCACGCCGTTGCCCGGAGTGGCCGCCGGATTGCGGCCGGTCATCTGTACGGTCATGACGCGAAAGACGCCCGGGGACACTTCGGGCAGGGTCAGCGTCTCGCGGTCCCCCGTGCTGCTCGCTGCAGCGAGTTGCAGGTTGCGCAGGCCAGCCATGTCCGGATCGACGACTTCCACCTGGACAGGCATCTGGCCGTCCAGGCCGTTGGAGCCGAGCATCTGCGGCGTGACGGTGAAGCGTGCCAGCGTGCCCGATGCGCTCGAGAACAGGTTGTCACGCGCCACGGCCGACAGCCGCCATTGCTCGCCGTCGCGATGGAGCAGGATCGTGCTGCGCCCGGTATGGATGCCCGGGCGGAAGTCGGTCACACCGACGAAGCGCTTTTCCCAGTTCGTCTGGATCACCGCGAGATCGGGGCCAACGGTGACCTGCGTATCGGTCAGGTTGATGCGCAGGTTCTTCAGGGCGCTGACGTCACGGCGGACGCCGTCGAGGAAGACCTGGTAGCCGACCATCGAGGGATCGAGCCGGCGCTGGATCAATCCGATGTTGCCGGTCTCGTAGGCGCGCAGCAGTTCCTCGAGTGCGTCGCGTGCCCGCTGGATCTGCGAAAAATCCGGCAAATGGCCGATCTCGCCGGCCGGGGCTGCCGCCGCCGACGTCGCGGCTGGCTGGGCCTCGTTGTCGAGCGGTGGTATCACCGCGCCGGGTGGCAGCGGGTTCTCCGTGCGGGGCGGGCTCTGCGCGAGCGCGGTTGCTGAAACGCCGATGAGCAGGCAGGCGATGACGGTGCGAAGCATGATGATGGTGTCCTTGCCCATGATGTGCAGCCTCACTGATCCAGGTTGTCGGCGCCGAAATTGGCCGTGAAGCGCAGCCCGACGACTTTTTCCTCATAGGCGATGTCCGCCTTGTCGTCGAAGCTGTCGCTCTTGCTGAGATAAAGCTTCACTGCGCCATAGCGCCCGATCGAGCGGCCGGCCTCGACCAGCAACTGCCATTGGTCGAGCGACTGGCCCGTGGCGGTGTCCTGCACCCGACCGTCGAACCAGGAGAGGCCCAGCTGCCCCCAGAGGATGTGCTGCGCATTGACGGACAGCTGGTAGTTCTTGTTGCCGGTGTGTCCGCCGGCATCGAGGGACTGGCGCTGGTCGCGGTACATCGCCTGGGCGTCAATCGTCCAGTCGCCATTGGACGGTTCCGACCACTGGCGGCCGAGCAGGTAGTTCCAGCCGCGGGTGACGGAGTTGGCTGCTGCCGCGGCGCTGTTCTCGATCTCGCTGCGCTGGTAGCCGAAGCCCGTGGTCCAGGCACCGATGTTGTATTGCAGGTTGAGGAGGGAGTCATCGAGGTCGTTCGTGCCACCGTCCTCGTTGTGCCCGGCAGACTGTGACTGCTGCAACTGCAGGTTCAGCCCCGGCACCGGCAGGATCGCGATGTTGCTGCCGAGCGTCCAGCTGTTGGCGCTGTAGGCATTCGGGGTGTAGGGCGGCGTCAGCGGCGGTTCGGTTTTCTTTGGTGCCAATGCCCGCTTGTTGATGGTGCGACGCACATCGCCGTTGAACGACAGCCAGTCGGTGGCCAGCCAGCTGGCTGAGCCATAGCTGTCGCGCACGCCCGAGAGCGTGTCCCCGGACAGGGAGCTGTAGTAGGTGCCGATGTCATGGTGGCCGAGCTGGACCGAGAGGCGGTCGCCCTGCCAGCCCGCATCGAGCAGCCAGGCGCTGTCATTCTCGTCGTTGAGGCCTTTTTCCTTCCAGTTGCTGAAGCCGGCCTCGCCACTCAGGTTGAACCGGTCATGCTGGAAGGAGAAGCCGGCGGTCGTGGCATTGCCGTCTGATGGCGCCAGGGCGGTGAGGTCGGCGACGGTCGAATCCTTGTCGTCCGAGTAGCCCTGGTTGGTCAGGTACACGGCCAGCGCTTCAGTCACCGGGTGCTGCAGCTTGATGGCATAGGCATCACGCAGGTAGCGTGTGCGCCGGTCGCGCTTGGACAGGCTCTCCCAGGTTTCCGACTGTACGCCTGCCAGTGCCTGGACGTAGGTGTTGCCGAAGAGCCGCTCGCCCTGCAGGCCCCGCAGCCCGATGCTGGCTCCCAGCCGGGAGGAGTTCACTGCCAGGTCGCCGAGCGTGATGCGGTAGTTCTCGCCTGCGTGACCGAACTGCAGGGTATTGATCATGGCCGGGGAATCGAGCTGGGCGCGGTCGTCGCTCGCCGTGCCGCCGAACATGAGCCAGCTGGTGTCGTCCTCGGTCCAGTGGGCGCGGCCCTCGGTCTGCAGCTGCACGGAATAGTTGGCATTCTCGCCGCGATTGGGCGTCAGGGTGAAACCGCCGCGCGAGTTGTTGTGGTAGTAGTCCGTCGAAATCGCGCCACGCCAGCGCAAGCGGCTGCTGCCGTCACTGTCGCGCACCAGTTCGGGCGAACCGCCCCCCCCGGCTTCCTGCTGCCAGAGTTGCAGTACTTCCTCGTTGAGTGCGACCACGCCGTCTGGCGCTGGCGCTGCCGCCGCCTGCAGGCCGGGTGATATCGCCAGTGCGGTGGTCACCAGCATTCCCATGCTGATCCGCGTACGGCCTCGTTCATCGAACATGACAACCCACTCCCCGGATAGCCCGATCCCCCTCAGGGCCGGTTCACTGCCGTCGCTGCCGATGGCACTCCTTCGGCCCCATCCCGTGCCCGCAACACCAGCCGGTATTCGAGTGCACCCGCCGGTGCGCGAGTGTCGATCATCCGTGTGCCGGACAGCGGGCCGGCGACGGTCTGCCAGACCCCCGTGCCTGCGGTGCGGCGCTGCACCAAAATAGCAAACTCTCCCGGCACCGGAGCGAACTGCAACTCAATTCCGGCAAATGGAGCCGTGACCGGGCGCACCTGAGGTGGCTTTGGCTGCGGGATGCTGCCGCTGCCGACCCGTACCGCAACCGGATTACCGGGGGTGCTGCGATTGCCGGCGGCATCGAGGGCGACCAGCCGGTACCAGTAGGTCTCCCCAGCCAGCACCCAGTCGTCAGTCCACTCGCGCTGCGTACCCGGCAGCGGGTCACCGATGACGACGCCGGGATCATCCGCGCCACCGCGCAGGACGAGCACCTGTGCCGTCGCGGCGGCCGGCTCGGCCGGCGCAAGGCGCAGTTGTACGCGGCCGTCCGCACCGCTGGCGGCCACGATGTTCGGTGTGCCGGGCGCCTCGGTATCGGTGAGTGCGACGCTGACCACCGGCCCGGGCTCGCTCTCGCGGCTGTCATGACCGACCGCGATCACGCGGTAGTCGAAGCGGGCGCCGGACGGCAGGCCCGTGTCGTCGTAGCGTGGCTCGGGCGTGAGCGCGTCGTTGAGGATGGTCCAGCTGCCGCTGCCGGCGACGCGCCGTTGCAGGTAGTAGCCGGCGATGCCGGGCAGCGGATCCCAGCGCAGCGTGACCTGGGAGGTCCCGGCCTCGGCCTTCGGTGCAGCTGGAGCGGGTGGGGCTCCCGTCGCGAGCCGGGCAAACACGGGCAGCGTGGGTTCGCCGAGTACACCGCGGGGATCCATGGCGCGCAGGCGGTAGTAGTACCCGACGCCGGGCTCGGCGCCCTTGTCGAGAAAGCTCGTGGTGGCGTGCGCAACGCCGCTGGTGGTGAGTGCCTCGTAGGGCCCGGAACGCAGCGGCGAGCGCTCGGGCAGGTAGCCCGCGGTGTGCGGGTTGGCGCTCCCCTGCCAGCCGAGGCGGATGCCGTCGCGGGCGGCATCGGCCTTGAGGCCGAGCGGTGGATCCAGTGCCGCAACGTCAGCGACGAAGGCGCTCGCTTCCGTCCAGGGCCCCTGCCGGCCGAAAACATCGAGCATGGCGATGCGGTAGGTCAGCTGCATCTCGAGCGGCGCGCTGCGGTCGGTGAACGCCGCCCGGTCGGCCGGCCAGCGCGCGCCGAGCAGCAGCGGGCTGGCATCGAGCGGCGTGCCGTCGCGCTCGACGCGCCAGGCGACGGCCGGCGGCACGCGTGGCGCACTGCCCGGCTGCCAGTACAGATCGGCGCCGCCGCGCACGGCGAGGATCTTCAGCCCGCTGACGGGCGGCGGCAGCGGGTCCGCCTTGCGGCTGTCGACCGGGCGACCGCGCAGCCCGTCCATCAGTGCCTTGTCACCTGCGCCGAGCGGCACCACGCGGTAGCGGCGCTCACCGCCCGGGACATCATGCAGCTCGCGCGCCATGCCGCGCGCCTGCGCGAGCTGCCAGTCGCCCATGACCTGCATGCCTTGCAGTGCCTGGCCGAGTGTCCGCAACGCCTGGTCCGTCGCCGGGTCGCGCGCGGCGGCAGGGCGTGGGGCCGTGGGGGCTGCGCCCGTGCTGTCCGTGATGCGTGCTTCGATGACCCGCGACTGGCCGGAAGCTTCCTCCTCCAGCCGCCAGGCACGCGGTTTCACGCCTTCGGGCGTAAACCAGATCAGCCGGATGCTGCCTTGCCCATCGCTCACCGTCATGAGGGCGCCGCCGTTGGGCTTGCCGGCAGCTGCGCTGGCCGGCGCCGCACCGCCGAGGACTGCCACGGCAGCGATGGCGGTGAGGGTGATGGATGCGGCGCGAAGCATGATGGCAACCTGCCTCACCAGAAGGGATTCTCTATGCAGCTGTCCAGGCCCGCCGAGACGCCGGGCGCGGGCAACACCTTGAGCGTAATGTCGACATCGGGGACCGGACAGGGCAGGTCGAGCGAGAACTTGTAGCGCATCACCGGCCCGGGCAGTTCGCCGTAGGCGTCGATACCGCTGCCAATGTCGAGACAGCTGCCGTCGTAGCAGCCCCCGGCACTGACGTCGACCGCGGTCGTGCCGGCGAGCTTCAGAGGGCTGGTCGTCAGTGCCAGTCCTGCATCGGCGCTGCCCTGGATGTAGGCACAGAGGTCATCGCAGTCGCCCACCTTGGCCGTCATCTCGGCGCCGCCGCCCATTGCCATCTTCGACGGGCTGAGCATCAGGTAGGCATTGCCGTTGATGAACAGCACATGACCCTGCACACGCGGTCCGCTTTTCTTGCCGAGCCAGGCATACCAGTCCCCGCCGCCGAAGTGGACCACGGCCGCGCCCTGCGGCACCGTCACGCCAGCCGCGCCACCGAGGAACTCCATGCCGCCCCAGAGCTGGCCTTCGAAGCTGCCGCCCTGGTACATCATGAAGCCCTGGAAGGGCGGGCTTGCCTTCCAGCTCGAGCTTGGCGTCAACGGGTAAGCCTGGAAATCCAGGCGCGTGCCCGGGTTGTCGCCGGCCACCTTGATGGACAGGTCACCGCGCAGGCCGAGGATGAAACCATCGGGCGTACCGACCATGCTGAGCGCGTTGAACACCGGCACGCCGCCGCTCGAGGCGTAGCCCAGCGAATCGAGGTTCTTGCCCTTCAGTGATTCCAGAGTGACGTTGTAGCCGAGGCCACCGCCGATCTCGTAGAGGTTGAGGAAGGGCGGTACGAGCGGCGCACCGTTCGGACCGAAGCCGTCGTAGACGGCCTTGATGGCCCAGAAATCGTCGTTGCCCTGGTAGCCGAGCCCGAAGCTCGCCGTCATCGGCAGCGCGAACATGCTCATATCCACCGTGCCCTTGAAGCGCAGTTGCCCGGCGGCGGCGTAGGCGGCCGGGATCCAGCCGAGCGGGGGCGGCAGTGCCGCGCTGGGCTGGCCGGAGTCGCCCGTATAGGTCGCGTTGATCTTGCCCTTCACGGTCTCCTGGCCCTTCGGGAAGGCCACCGAGAAGGGTTCGGTGGTCTGCGCGAGCGGGCCGGCGGCGGCATAGATGTTCTCGCCCGGCTCGACGATGGCGTAGGTCACCGTCATCTTCGCCGCTTCGAGCGCCTTGGAGATCGTCACCTTGCCGGTGAAGTCGAACACCAGGCGCTGCTCACCGCCCGCCGGGGCGCGCACCGCCACCGCGTCGAGCGCGAGCGTCGCCTGGCCGATCGCGCCACTCTGGCCGGCGAGGCCGACGTTCACCTCGCTGGTGCCCGGCGCCAGATAGGCCCTGCCGTCGAGACCGAAGTAGAGGTCGTTGACGACGACGTTCTTGGCGAAGCTCTTGCCCTCGCCGGTGAAATCGAAGCGCGTGTCGCTGCGCACCGCGGGCGGCATGTTCTCGAGCTTCACGAGCTGCAGGTTCTGCGCCTGCAGCGTGACCGGCCCGTGCTGGCGCGTGGCGGGTCCGCCGGTGAGGTTCAGGCTCACCGTCTGCTTGCCGACGCCTTCACCCGCCTTGAGGAGCGGATCCTGCGTACCCTTCAGTTCGACATTGAGCCAGGGCACTTTCACGCGCAGCCCCTGGTAAGCAGCGGTGAACTGGCCGTTGCCGGCGTTGACCTTGATGCCGTCCCAGTGGAACTCGCCCCGCAGCATCTTGCTGGTGAAGGGGCCCATCTGCGCCGCGCCGCAGAGGCCTGCGGCGTCGATGCCGAAGTTGCTGACGGCCGCCGTGCTGCTGCCGGGCAGGTCGAAGTCGTAGGCGGTGAGTGTGGCGCCGCTGCCCAGGTGCACGCCCATCCAGCCCGTGCCGCTCGCGGCGCAGGAACCGTCGGGTGCCTCGCCCTTGCTGGTGCTCAGATCGATCGCCACGGTCTTGGGCGCAAGCTGGAAGCCGGAGTCGTAGAGCAGCAGTTCGGGCAGTGCGAGTCCCTCCGCGTACCAGTCGCCCTTGGGTGACAGCGTCGCGGCCTTCTGCGGCAACGAAGGTTTGCCCGCATCCTTGGCGGCGAGGATGTTGCCCTGCGCGAGACCGGCGGCGAGCGTCGCCTCGATGTTCTGCTGCGCGGTGCCGCTGAGCTTCGTGACCGTGTAGGCGAGCCCGGCCGCGGCCAGTTGCCCGCCGGGCACCTGGCCGACGTCGAGCTTGCCCTGCTCGACGGTGAAGCCGGCGGCGGCGATCGCCCAGTTCGTGAATGTGACTGGCACCGGGATCTGCTTGCCGGGGCTGCCGGGCACGGGCATCGGCAGCACGCCCTTGCCCGAGAACACGTTGCCCTGGTGGCTGACGTTTGGCTTGCCGCCGCTTTGCAGGCCGCCGATGCGGAAGCTGCCGTCGGTCACGGGAAATTCGAAGGTGCAGGGCAGCGTTGCGTCGTGGCCAACGATCTGGAAGGGCGCGGGCTTGGATTCGACGCGCTCGGGCGGTCCTTGTTGTGGCGGCGCCTTGCCGGCCACCTTCTTGAGTGCGC
Organism: uncultured Chromatiaceae bacterium; assembly: GCA_964592735.1. Lineage (GTDB taxonomy): Bacteria > Pseudomonadota > Gammaproteobacteria > Steroidobacterales > QUBU01. The sequence goes on from CAZQGA010000003.1 coordinate 8,144, forward strand.
CGTCGACGGGCGCGACCGGCTGCATGACCGGCCCGTTGGCCGCCAGCGTCGCTGCCGGGACGCCCAGCGCGGCCACCTGCTCGAGCGCTTCGTGTACCCAGGCCACGGGCGGCAAGCCGGCGCCCGCCTTCGAGTAGGGCGTGAGCACACCGATCTTCGGTCCGCCCTGGCTGCCGAGCAGGAGCGCCTGGGCCGTCGCTGCATCGGGCGCCTGGCCGCCGGCACCGACCGCCTGGGCGATCGCCTGGTAGAGCTGTGGGCTCTTCGTCGAATGGATGACCTCGGCTTCGACGCTCACGCCGGGATTGCCCGGCTGGTCGAGCGGGATCGGTGCGGAGAGCAGGTTGCTGCGGACGCCTTTCGGGGCCGCCCCCCACTTGCCGGCATCCTTCGCAAGCGTCTGTTGTGGGCGCGGTGGTGAGGGGCCGATGTCGTCGTGGGTCTCTTCATAAAAGACCTGGCCGTCGAGCCGCCAGCGCAGCCGCGCCGTGCCCTGGCCGACGTAAGTGAGGGCGGCACCGGCGGTGACCGAGACGTCGCAGGCGCTGAAGGCGGGTGCGCCGCCGGCGCCAATGCCGAAGATCGGCGTCGCGGACAGGGCCTGCGGGCTGCCCGTGATTGGCTTGCCGCTCGCCTGGGCGCTGGCCTTGGCGTTCCCGGCAGAGGCCTGGCCGCCGCTGCCATCCTTGGGTGCGAGCTGCTTTTGCAGCCGGGCCATCGGGTCCGGCGCGCCGCTGTCGCCGTCCTTGCCCGGTTCGCCCCAGGGGAAGCCCTGCACCTCGATCTTGACGAGCTTCAGCGGCCCGTTGGCGTCAGGGTCGGTGCGCGGTGCGATGCTGACGTGCTGGCAGAACAGCATGTAGGCGTTGTCCGCCGCCTGTTTGGCGACCGCGAGGGACTGCTGTTCCTTGAGCTGGCTGTCGTCATGTTGTGCGGTCTTGAGGTACAGGCCCTGCGCCTCGCCCATCGAGGCGGTGAGGACTTCCGTGCCGCCACCCTGCACCGCGTCATTGGCGAGCTGGTAGACGCGCACGATGTACTGGCCCGGCTCCGCGTACTGGTGCGTCCAGCCCTGGTCGCCGAGCGAGAGCTTCGTGCTGGACTTGTATGAGTCGGCATTGCCGGAGAGCATCGTGCCGAACGGCTGCTGTGTGCCGTCGCCCCAGTCGATGAACAGGTTGTCGAACGTCCAGGTCGTGTACATCACGACGCCGTTGAACATGGGCTTGCTGGTCTTGGGCGTGGAGAAGTAGGGGCTCTTGTCGAGCGAGAACTCGCCCTTGAGCTGCATGACGTCGCCAGTCTCGTTGCTGGTGAAGCCCTTCTTGCTCAGGTTCACCAGGCCCAACTTGCCCGTGGCGTCCGCGCCGCAGGCCAGGCCGGTCGGCTGGAATGGCGTTGACAGCGGCCAGCGGTCGGAAACTTCCACCTCGACCGGGGTTTCGCTGCCCATCGCAGCGGCTGCCTTGGTGGCGGCAGCCGACGGCTTGGCCTGGACGGCGGGCGGGTTGCCGGCCGCGGCGACCAGGATGCGCTCAGGGTTGTCGAGCGGATCGGGTTCGAGCGCCGCGCTCTTCGCCACGCCTCCTGACTGGAAGTTGCGAAAGCCCGCCACCTCCCAGTAGAGGTCCGCGGCAGCGGCGGCCTTTTCCTCGGGGCTCGTCTTGCCTTTGCTGGCGGTGCCACCCGGCTTCGTCTGGATGTCTGCCTGTTTTACGCCCAGCTTGCCGGCCTGCGAACCCGGCTGCACGGATTGTACGAGCGACTTGGGCTGGAGAAGCTGCACGAGCAGCGCCGCGTCGATGCGCAGCCAGGTCGGCAGCAGCGTCGCCTGGTTCTTGCCGCTGCCGAACGTTAGGGCGTTGATGCGCCGGGTCGCGATCTGCTGGTCCTTGCGGTAGAAGCGCACCTCGAACCATTCGGCGAGGCCCGGCTGGGTCTCCTGCCAGGAAAAGAGCTGGTCCTCGCGCAGGATCGGCACATCGACGCTCCACACCGGTTGCGGGGCACCGAGCGGCTTGCCGTCCGGGCCCTTGGGCGGGATGGTGGATGCCGTCTGTGTCTTCCAGTCCGGGGTCTTGAGCTCGATGCGGTCCTTGATGAGTACCCTGAGATCGAGCGGCAGGATCTGCGGCGCCGGGACCGTCGTCACGACCTGCAGCGCGGGCTTCTTTGCTGTCACGGCGAACTGTGCTTCCTGCTCGACGAATGCCGCCTGCGCGCCGGCGGCGAGTTGCAGGCGGCGCGGCCCGGGCGCTGCGCCCGCACGCACCTTGACGTTCAGGCGGGCGAGGCTGGTGCCGAGCAATTGCGGCGGGCCGCTGATCTCGAGGTCCGGGCCAAAGCTGAAGCGCGTGTCCGGGCCGAGTCCGAAGCCGCGCAGCTCGAGGGTGTACGCGTTGCCAGGCTCGCCGCTCGCCGGCACGATCCGCGTGACTCGCAAGGCAATGGCCGGTGGCTGGCGCTGGGACTGCCCCAGCCGGGGAGAAGGTCCGCTGGAAGGCAGCGGACGTATGCCCGGCGGACCTTCGTCTGGCCGAATGTCTGGCCGTATGGCAAAAGGCGATCCCGCAGCGGCTGGCGCAGTTGCCGCTGCCGGGCGGATGATCTCCACTGCACGCGGCAGGCTGAGATGCGCCGGTGGTCCGGGCAGGGCGACCATGCCGGCGCCGGGCGCCACGGTCGGTACCGAGAGATCGAGTGTGCGGAAGCCCGCGGGGGTTTCGGGCGCAACCTTTACGCGCAGCTGTGCGGTATTGGTCGTCTGCACCACCACGGAGCCAAGGACAGTCACGCCAGCGGGCATGAAGTTCGCGGTCATGCCGGCCGCAAAACCGGAACCCGCGAGCGTGAGCGTATAGCTGCCGCCCGCGTCCAGGCGGTTGGGCACGACGCGGGACAGGGTCGGACGCAGGGCTGCCGGCTCTGCTGCTGGAGTGGTCCCGCGCCCGGATGACTCCAGCGTCGGCAGGCGCATGCGCTGCTGTGCGAACACCGGCGCGACGGCCAGTTGCAGCACCAGCAGACCGCAACCCAGCACACAGAGCGGAAACAGGCTCGAAACGGATTCCCTGCGCACCGCCAATGACCTCTTCGCGGAGGCCGCTGCGCCTGTAATCAGGCAGGCGCATTCCCCGGGCCTCAACCAGCGTCGGCGCCTATCTTCAGGCAAAACCCGCGTGGAAGCAAAATCAGTGGTGTTACTGGCCCGGCTCCCAGCTGCTGTGCAGGGCAAGGCGCCACATCAGGCGCTGGCCGCTGTAGTCGGAGTTCGGGCTGTGCTGTACGGCACGGTTGTCCCAGAGCAGCAGCGAGCCGGGCTGGTAGCGGAAGCGGCAGGCGTAGATGTTCTTCACCGAGTGCGCCTTGAGCATTGCCAGGATCGCGCTGCTCTCCTCGTGCGTCAGGCCCTTGATCGCGGTCGTCCAGGCGCAGTTGAGGTAGAGCATCTTGCGGCCGGTCTCCGGGTGACGGCAGACCAGCGGATGCTCCACCTGCGGAAAGCGCTCGCGCATCATCTTGAGCATCTCGATGGCCTTCACCGAACTGGTGGAGTGGTGCCCGGAGTTCAGGCCGTACTGCAGGACATCGTGGATGCCGGTTTTGTCCTCGAGGAAGTCCTTCATCGGTTGTGACAAACCCTCGTAGGCAAGGTAATTGCTGGCGAAGAGCGTGTCGCCGCCGAACGGCGGGATGTCCACCGCGTAGAGCATCGCGCCCAGGCTCGGGTTGCGCTGGTAGCTGTGGTCCGCATGCCAGCCGAGGTTCTGCGTGGAGAGGGTCTTGGCATCGCGCGGTGCGCCGCGCAGGTAGTAGACGCCGGGCACGTCGGCCTTGTTGGGCAGGAAGGGCTCGATCTCGAGTTCGCCGAAGCGGCGGCCGAAGTCGGCGAACTGCTGCTGGGTGAGTTTCTGGCCGTGAAACATCACCGCGGAGTGGTCGAGGAAGGCCTGGTGGATCTGGCCGAAGGCTTCATCGGAAAGCCTGGCGAGATCGACGCCCGTGATTTCGGCGCCGAGCGCGCCGGTGAGCGGGCGGATGCTGATCTGCGGGTGGCTGGCCCGGGTCTGCGGGCTGGTGGCGGCAATGGTCATGACGGCCTCCTGGTGGCACGGGAAAAGTCGGGAAAAACCGGGGAATGCAGCATCCGCGACGGGATGCCGCCCGTTTATCTGCCAGCCATCATATAAAGGTCATGTAAGCATAACAATAGAACAGAGTAGTGACAGGCCCGTGCTCGGCCAGATCCTGTTCCAGGTGACCTGAGCCGCTTCGTGATGATGGTTGACGTCCGCCGGTGTGACAGCGTAGGCTGCGCGCCGCTGATGGGTTCCCTGCCAGCTTGCGAGCTGCGGGATTAAACGGGAAGCCGGTGCGCACCTCTGGTGCAAGGCCGGCACTGCCCCCGCAACGGTATGCGTCACCAGGTCCACGAGACCTCGGTGCCAGCGAGTCCGGAACCAGCCTGCCAGCAACCATTAACCGGTCGCGGAGGGCGGCATGGCAGGCAAGAACGAAAACAATCTGTTTATTTCGTCGCGGTCGATTTCGACCCTGCCCCATGCTGTGTTTCTGCTCCGGGAAGTGATTTCACTTCCGGGGCAGGCACGTGGGCGCTAGGCAGACGCAGTCTGCAGGACAGCAAATCGCTCCCCGGCTGGCATGGCCGGCGTGGGTCGTTCTGCTGCCGCTGGCCGTGGCCGCAGCCGATGGCGGGCTGCCGGTACCGGTCGCAGATCCCGCCGCCGATGAGATCATCGTCACCGGGGTGCGCCCGGTGGCACTCCCGGAACTGACCCGCAGCGTCACGGTCATCACCGCGGCCGATATCGCCCGCTCGCCGGCCACCGGACTGGCCGAACTGCTGGCTGGGGAGTCCAATCTCAACCTGCGCTCGGTGACCGGCAACGACAAGTTCGCCGGCATCGACATTCGCGGCTCCGGCGACAGCTACGTCAGCAACGTGCTCGTGCTGGTGGACGGCGTGCGCCTGAATCCGCCGGACCTTGCCGGACCCGACCTCTCGGGCGTCGCGCTCGAGAATGTTGAGCGCGTGGAGATCGTGCGCGGCGCCAACGCGGTGCGCTACGGCAGTGGTGCGGTGGGTGGCGTAATCAACATCATCACCCGGCAGTCTCCCAGGGGCTTTTCGGCGAGTGCCGGCCTGTCTGCCGGAAGCTTCGCGAGCTTCGGTGCCTTCGCGGCGCTCGGCATGGGTGGCGAGAAGGCGGCGGCATCCGCACGCATGGCCTGGCAGGACTCGGCGGGCTATCGGCGCAATGGCGGGCTTGATCGCCTCGATGTGCAGCTGCGCGGTGACCTGCATCTCCGTGACGATCTCGTGGTGGACGGTGGCATCGACCTGCACCGGGACGATTACGGCCTGCCCGGGCCGATCAGCGGGGAGGCCTTTGCCGGCTCGGCTGCCGATCGACGCGGCACCACGGCGCCCGATGATGGCGGCGAGACCCGCGACCATCGCTATCGGGCCGGCGTGGCGCTCGCCCTCCCGGTCGGGCAGTCGCTGCGGTTCGATGCCCGCTTCCGCGACCGGCAGAACGACTACGTGCTCGGCTACACGCCGTTGCTGACGCGCGCCCAGCAGGCCGACTTGATGCGTGAGCACACCACGGGCGTGGAACTCGTCTATGCGCTGCCCTGGCAGTCCGGCAGCCGCTCCGGTGAGCTGCGCGCCGGCCTCGACCTCGCGTCAACCGATTACCGGCGCCGCGAGGACGGCAGCACGCTCGTCGGTCGCAGCCGCAGCCTGTCCATGGACCTCGATACCGCGGCGCTGCATCTCAGCGGCAACCTCTGGCTGGGTGAGCACTGGCAGGCGAGCGCCGGCTACCGGATGGATGTGACCTCGCTCGACAGCGGCTGGCAGGCGCTGCAGGAAAGCTGCGAGTACCTGACCATCCCGGGTATTCCCATCCCGGTGCCGGTGAATTGCCGTGATGTCTGGCAAACCAGTGCGGTTCGCGACGAGCGCTGGCGCAATCCGGCATTCCAGTTCGGCCTCCTGTACCACCCGCAGGAGAATCTCTACTTCTTCGTGGATGCCAGCCGTTCGTTTCGCGTGCCCAATGCCGATGAATTCGCACTGGCTGTTGCCGATCTGCGTCCGCAGCACGCCTGGCACCTGGACGCCGGGGTGCGCGCGCAGCTGCAGCCTGCCATCCATCTCACGGCGACCATCTTTCATGTCAGCACGACGGATGAAATTCTCTACGGACTCGATCCGGTATCGGGAGAGGGCATCAACCGGAATGCCTCCTCGCGCACTGAACGCCGGGGTGCGGAGGCCGAGCTGCGCTGGCAGCTCTCACCGAAAGTTGCAGTGACGGGCAATGCGGGCTACACCCATGCACGGTTTGCGACGACGTCCACCCGCCTGCCGCTGGTGCCCGACTGGACGGCTGCCACCGCATTCCACTGGACACCGCGTCCCGGCCTGACCGCGACCGTCACGGGTCGGTACGTGGGCCGGCGCAGTGACGGCAATGATTTCACCGGTGATGCCGGCTGGCCCCGCCTCGATGCCTACACCGTTGCCGATGCGCGCCTGACCTGGCAGCAGCGGCGTCTGCGCTGGTCGGCGGGCATCCAGAACGCCTTCGACGAAGTGGCGGCGACAGCCGCCTACAGCAGTGCCATCTATCCGCTGGCAAGCCGCGGTTTTTTCCTGGAGGTCTCTGCGACTTACTGAACCGCGTTACAGCAGCTGCTGCAACAAACAGATCCCGATACAACAATAAAGGAGAGCAACATGAAGTCCATCTGTTCCACCGCCGCACTGGCTGTCGTGCTGGCGGCAGCTGCGCTGCCGGCGCAGGCCGTGGGCATTTTTGCGCCCGCCGCGGGTCAGCCCGGCTCCACGGCAGTCGCCGCGTCCGATCCGCTGATCCAGGGCTGGGCCAGCAGTGTCGTCGCGTATCTGCCAGGCACCAACGTCGATGCCGGTTTTCGCACGCCGCTGAAGGCGCTGGGACCCGCCGGAAATTCCGACGGTACGCACGCCGGGTTTACCTTCGACACCGTCACCCTGGGCAATGGCGGTTCGATCACGCTGGGCTTCGACAGACCAATCGCCGATGGTCCGGGCGCCGATTTTGCCGTGTTTGAAAATTCGTTCAGCGACGCCTTCCTGGAGCTGGCCTATGTGGAGGTGTCCTCCGACGGCAGCCATTTCTTCCGCTTTCCGGCGTTCTCGCTGACGCCCCTGCCGGTTTCGGCCTTCGGTACCGTTGATCCGACGAACATCGAGGGCGTGGCGGGCAAGTACCGGGGAGGCTATGGCGTGCCGTTCGATCTCGCGCAGCTCACCGGGACGCCGGGTCTCGACATCAATCACGTCACCCAGGTGCGCATTGTCGACCTCGTGGGCGATGGCTCCGCACCGAACGACCTCACGCCTGCGACTCTCGCTACCTGGCTCGGCGTTCCGTTGTCGAGCCTGCCGCCAGCCTTGGTGTCGATTGCCGCCGCCGCGCCGGCCGCCATCTACGACCCCTATCCCGGCACCGGCAGCGCGGGCTTCGACCTCGACGCCGTTGGCGCATTCAATTTCACCGTGGTGCCGCTGCCAGCCACGGCATGGCTGTTGGTGAGCGGCCTCGCGGCCCTGGCGCCGCGCCTGCGCACGCGCCGCAAGACGGCTTGAAGCCCATTTCATCTGATAGCAACCCTTCAACAGAGGAATAATCATGAACATCCGGTTTCGTATGACCGCAATCCTGCTGATGGGCAGCCTGGCCCAGGCTGCCGGTGCGGGAACCATTACCTTCGACGACCTCAGCCTGGCGGCGGATAGCCAGTTTCGGGCGGGCGCCAGCACAACCTTCACCAGCGGCGGGGCCACGTTTTACTACGATGCCCCGTTTGGCGACTGCTGCTGGTCGGGCTTCACGTACTCGAACCGGACCGACACGACCACACCCGGATTCCTCAACGACGGCAGTGCCATCACCGGTGACGGTGTGGGGGCGGGCCAGGACAATTACGCAGTCGGTTTTGGTGATGGTGCGCGGCTCGAATTTGCCGACGACCAGGCCCTCGTTGGCGCCTGGTTCACCAATACGACTTACTCTTTCCTGGCGATGCGCGATGGCAATGACGGCAGCAGTCCGTCATTCGTCAAGGGTCCATTCGGCAATGGGGACTTCTTCAAGCTGATCATCACCGGCCTCGACAGTCAGGGCACCGCAGTTTCATCGCTGGACGTGCCGCTGGCAGATGGCAGCAACGTGCTCGATTCCTGGCTGTATGTGGATCTCAGCGTACTCGGTATGGTCAGGGGGCTCAGCTTCGATTTTGCCTCCTCTGACTTGGGGCCGTTCGGCAGCAATACGCCGACTTACTTCGCCATGGACAATCTCACGACCGTCCCGGTGCCGGCAACCTTCTGGCTGATGGGAAGTGGATTGCTTGCCCTGGCAAGCCGTGCCAGGAGGCGCGGCTTGTCTGCCTGAAGCGCTACACGCCACCCGCCCCCGGGCGGGTGGCGGCTGCCGGTGCTTCACACAACGTTGGTGCCGTCCTGGCGGCCGGGTGCAGGGATTGTTGGCCCTCAGGGGCCTGGTACCTGCACCCGGGCCAGCGTGGTTCCACTGCGCGTCTCGCGCATCTCGTACTCGAGTACATCGGCGGTGATGGTGCCGCCGGCGGGTCCCGGCAGGACGGAGCGGATGGCCAGCAGGACTTCCAGTTCCACATTGCCCGCCATGGCGATCCGGTCCCTGACGCCCTGGGCTTCGGCAGTCGGGACGTGCCAGATCTGCGCGTACTTGCCATTGGCGAAGCGCAGGCCGACCTTCTCGCCAAGGGCATCGAAGCTGACCACGGAACTCGGCGCCAGGGCCCGTACGGTGAACTCACCGTAGGTCGGGTCGTAGTCACTCAGGTTGGCGCTGTTCAGCGAGAGGCGGATCACGCCGGTGTCGCGGACGGCAGCGGCACCGGCCTCAAGTTCTGCCCGTACGGTGGCGCGCTGGGCGGGCTTGTCCACGGCCGCCGCAAATTTCACCCGGTTGTCGTCTTCCACCCACCGGTCGATCGGCGGGGCAATGCCCGCGAGGTCGTGGTACAGGAAGACCATGGCGCTGTTGTCGGGATTCACCAGCTCAGCCGTGCGGCCGTCAAGTCCTGCGGGAGGCGCGGCCCGTGCCGGGGAGGGGGATGGTGCGGCGGGTGCAGTAGCGGCAGTCCCTGCCGTGGGCGGTGGAGCACCGGTTGGCGTCGCACCCGGGGTGTTGTTGCTGGCGGGTGTCGGCTGGCTGCCGCCACCGCAGCCGGCCAGCAGCAGGAGCGCCAGGCTTGTCAGCAGGGTGATGCGCATGGCGGTACCTGCCTAGAGTGTCGGTGCATCGGCGTTTTTCGAGGCGTCCTCAACGGCCTTCTTGCGTCGCTGCTGCTCCAGTTGATCGAGTGACTGCTCCACGGTCGTCACCAGCTCATAGCCTTTAGCCTGGTTCACCACGCCCACTTCGAGGGAGCGCACCAGGGCCGGATTATCCTGCATCGGGATGAGGTGTGCCTCGATAACGAGACCGCAGTCAGGCGAGAGGTTGACGCCCCCGGCGGCGCCGGTGCCCGCACACTGGGTGCGGATTGGGGACCCTTCGGTAGCCAGGCGATCCAGGGGGTCGAAGACCCAGCGGATGAAGTGCTGCCCAGGGTTGTCCTGGTCGATGGAGGGTGTGCCGTATTTCTTCACCAGTGCCTCGACGACACTCGCCATCGGCGGGTTGCGGCCTTCTTCGAACCACTCTTCGCGGCCGGCGGCGATGACCGTTTCCCCGCCCGGCATGCCCATGGTCGTCACATTCCACTTGGACTGGCCGGGCTTGAGGTCATGGCGCACGGCGTTGTTGCCCCGGGCCATCATGTCGTCCTGCATTTCCCGCATGATCTGCTGGGAGGTTTTCTCCACGCGCGGCTCCGCGAGGCGGGCGGTGAAGCCCTGGCGCAGGGTCTGGCCGTAGGTGTTGATGTTGAACCCCTGGGTCACCGGCGCGCTCACGACCATCAGCTCATGGCTGCACATGACCGTGTTGGCTGCCTCTTCGTAGGTCATGCCGGGGCGCACACCGACCACGTCGTCAACGGGTGCTCCCGCTGCACGGGCGGGTGTCTTGATCCGCGGCGGACAGCTGAGGTCGCCGCGGGCTTCCCCGGCGACCTGCTCCGCGCTTGCGTTGCCGCTCGCCGCGGTCTTCGCCTTTCCGGCTGCCGGGGTGGTGTTGCTGGCAGGACCTTCAGATGGCTTGGAACCACAGGCGGCCAGGGTGCCGGCCACCGCAATGACCAGGATCCATTGATGGAACGACATCGCTGTTCCCCCGTTTAATGTTTTTTCTTGAACAGGTTCTTCAGATCGCCAACGGCCTTCTCGAGGTCTGCCGATGCGTCGCCGGTGGAGGCGCCAGGCATCCCCGCAGCCAGGTTCGTGAAGTGCAGGCTGAATTCCCGGCCATTGCGCACCTGGCGACCGGGCAGGATCTCGAGCTGGTTCACGACGACATCGTAGGTCCAGGCCGTACCGAGTTGCTTGCCGCCTGAGTTGAAGCGGGTCACGGTAAAGTTTGCCGTGCGCGTTTCACCCGGGGCCAGCACAAATGAGGGGTTCGCTTCCCGCGCGGTGACCAGCCCGATGCCTGCAAAGCTGGTGTCGTGGGTGCCTGGGCGGCCGTAGACATAGCCGTTGCCCAGGTTGTCCGTGGCAGCGCTGCTGCCGGACTTGTAACCCAGCACGACAGGCTCACTGCTGACGTTGCGGAAGCTCAGGTTGAGCTTGAGGGAGTGATGCCGGTCCGAGGGGCCGCCCACCGGGGTCAGGGATGCGACCTGGGCGATGAAGATGCCGCCGCTTGCACAGCGCTGCAGGCCTGCGCAGGGATCGCTGACGGCGGGCACTGCAGCTGCTGCAGCCGGTGCCGCGTTTTGCGCGGCGTTGCTGAAGTGCAGGACACGTTCCTTGCCAGGCTTGTACTGGCCGTCGGCGATGGCCTCGATTTCCTGCACGGTGAGGTCCAGGCCGTAACGGGTTCCCGGGGTTGCCTTGCCGGCTTTCCAGGTCAATTCGAGCTGGGCATCGCTGGTTTCGCCGGGTTCCAGCGTGAACTTGGTATCGGGCGCGCCAGCGCCGACGATGCCAAGGCCGCGCACGCCGTTGGCGCCGGTGAGGTAGCGGTTGCCCTTGTCATCGGTGACGGTGCCGGACTCGGCGACATAGCCGAGGATGAGTGGCCGGCTGAGCTTGTTCTGGAAACGCAGCGTGACGGTGGCGATCCGGTCGCTTCCGGAGACACTGCTGCGGAAGTCGCTGATGGTGGCTATGAAGCTGCTGTTCTCCAGGCAGTTGCCCTGGCCCGTGCAGGCCGTGGCTGCCAGCAATGAGGGTTGGATGAAGCCGATGCCGAGGACGCAAGCGAGGAGTTGGAGGGCAGCGATCCAGCGGGTGGCGGTACGCATGCATTCTCTCCCAGGGCTGCTTCATGGAGCCGGTGAGGCTGGTCCAGGCTGGCTTGTTATAGAGCCTGTTTTATTGTCTCGCAGCAAAATAGCATAACCCTGTCCCGGCTGTCACGAATCACAGTGTCGGGATTGCGATGCGACGTTATTAGATCGCTGAGCTGTCCATCTTCTGTTTCGTGTGGCAAACAGCTTCGCACCCGCGACCCTGGTGCCAGCTTGCGGACAGTGCTTCCCTGCGGCCTTCAGAAGCTCGCGGTCAGCCCGATCCGCAGGGTGCGTGGTTCCACGGGATGGAAGTGGAGATCGCCGACGGGGGCTGCTTCACCGGGCAGCTGCGATTCGTAGTAATAGGTGATGTCGTTGTCGCGGCTGTCGAAGACGTTGACCAGCAGGGCGGTGAGCTTGAGTGATGGCGTGATCCGGCAGCCCGCTTCGAGGTTGACGGTCGTGGTGGAGTTCGAGCGTACGGAGTTGTCCTCCACCAGTGGCGCGGCGCCGAAGTGGCGCAGGCGCAGGCCGCCGCTCCAGCCCGCGGGATGGTTCACGGCGATACCGAGCGCCGCCACCTTGTCGACCGCGCCCGGGATGCGGTTGCCGGCAGCGGGATCATCCGCGTCCGGCTCGCGGAAGCGTGCCTGCGTCCAGGCGAGATCCGCGTCCACCACCAGCCAGTCGAGTGGCGACCAGATCCCGGAGAGCTCGAGGCCCCGGCGCCGGCTCTTGCGGTTCGGCTCGGTGATGCCGGCGTCGCCGACGAAGAGCAGTTCGGAGTCGAGGCCGAGCTGCCAGAGGCCGATGCTCAACTGCGTGCGCGGGAGGATGGCGGTGCGCAGGCCGACCTCGGTGCCGATGGCGTCCACCAGCGGGTTGACGCGGTTAACCGGCAGCGACGGATCCACCGGGTCGACGCGGATGGTCGTGCCGCGGGCGTCGTTGCTGTGGAAGCCCTTGCCGATGTTGGCGAAGAACTCGGTCTGCTGCCAGGGGCCGAGCGCCACCGAGAACTTGGGGCTCAGCTCGCGTGCGGATTCGGTGCCGGAATTGGCGGCGATGTTGCTGTCCACGTCGAAGTGAAAAGCATCCGCACGCAATCCGACGTTGGTGCGCAGCCAGCGATTCCAGCGCGTGTCGAGGCTCACGAAGCCCGCGACGCTCAATTGCCTGACGCCGTCCTCGCGGATCGTGCCGGTGCGCTGGCGCGCCACCGTGGAATACAGGCCCACGGTGCCGATGTCGTCGTAGCGCAGGTCGCTGCCGAGCTTCAGCGTGCCGGATTCACCGGGCCCCGTGATCGGCAGGCTCCAGCTGAAGCTGCCGCCGTAGAGGCTGCGATCGTCGAATTGCTCGAACTGGTCGCCATCGACCGGGTTGCTGGCATAGGTGAAGTTCGAGAAGAGTTTCATGCGGTAATCGACGGCGTAGGCGAGCGCCTCGTATTGCCCGCTGCCGAGCCGGCCGCCGCCGTGGACGCCAATGCTGTAGCGGTGGCTTTCACCGCCGTCGGTCGGGTCGAAGGTGCCGAAGCGGCCAATCAGGCCTGAGTCCACCGCGCGCTGCGGGATCTGGTCGGTCGCGTCCCAGTCGGCGTCGTAGGCTTGCAGCGTCACGCTGAGGCGGCTGTCGGCCGTGTTGCGGCTGTAGCGGGCGAGCGCGTTCAGGCGCGAGAGGTCCTCGTCGAGCTGCCAGGGGCCGTCGACTGTCGTGTAGTCGGCGGCAAGCAGCAGGTCACCGCCGGCCACGTCGAAGCTGCCGGCAGCGAGGCCGCGGCGGTAGTTGTACTCGCCCGCCTCGACGGTGAGGAACGGGCGGTCGAGCCGGTCGCGCCAGCTGAGATTGACGGTGCCGGCCGCGGCAAAGTTGCCGGCATCTGCGTAGTAGGTGCCCTTGCGGTATTGGACTTCCTGCACCAGCTCCGGGATGACGAAGTTGATGTCGGTATAGCCCTGCCCGTGGCCATGCGTGGGCATGTTGACGGGCACGCCGTCCACGCTGGTGGCGAGGTCCGTGCCGTGGTCGAGATTGAAGCCGCGCAGGAAGTACTGGTTGGCTTTGCCGTCGCCGCTGTGCTGCGTGACGATCAGGCCAGGCACGACCTCGAGGATCTCACCCGTACGCCCCAGTGGACGCACCTCGAGTTGTTCCTGCGTGACCACGCCTTCGGTGGCGGCGAGCGGTGCACCTTTCAGGGCATCGAGGCGGCCGATGACGACGATCTCGTTGCCGGGTGCGGTCGGTACGCCACCTGCCAGCACCGCTGTGGTGGAGCTGAGCGCGAGAGTGAAGAGGGTGGTGGCTGCCAGCGAAGTGGGCAGGCGGGTGGACGCGGTGGACCGCAGGGTGTCGGGGTTTTTCATGGGCGCAGGCAGGCAAGACCAAGGCTGGGTGTCATTCCCGGCTCTGGAGGTTGACGGGGGGTGCTGTCTTGCGGCCTGGCCTCAGGGCCAGACCGCAAGGGCAAGCATCAGAACGGTGACCAGCGCGCCCGGTCGGGCAGGCGCTGGCCCAGCCCGGCTAGCCGAGCAGCAGGGCGAGCCCGGAGGCGGCGATGGCGGTGCCGCCGATGCGTACCAGCGTGCCACGGCGGCGCTGGTCGGCGAGGCCGATCGCCAGGCCTGCCAGGTGCAGGCCGACGGTTGTGGCGATGAAGCCGGCCGCATAGCCCGCCGCGCTCGCACCGGCCGGGAGCTCGGCACCGTGTGCATAGCCGTGGGCCACTGCGAAGACGGCGACCAGTGCACTGCTCGCCGCCAGCGGCACGGTCACCCGTGCCATGACGGCAGCGCCGAGCACGATGACCGAGAGGGCGATGAGCGGCTCAATGGCGGGCAGGGCGATTCCGCCCACGGCCAGCGCGGCGCCACCGACCATGGCGGCCGGAAACAGCGCCGGGAGCACCCAGGCTGCGCGATTGCGCAACTGCGCAGCCCACAGGCCCACGGCCAGCATGGCGAGCAGGTGGTCGATGCCGGTCAGCGGGTGGAGCAGGCCAGCCATGAGGCTCGCCTGCTCACCGTGGCCCGCGTGGGCGAGTGCAAGTCCGGGGCTGATAGCTGCGGCGAGGCCGAGCAGCAGGGCGAAGCGGGAGGCTGACGGGGAGGGGCGGCGCATGTTTAGATGGCTCATTAATATTATCCAGAGGTGGAGGTATGAAGACTTTATAGGTTTTTCATACCCAACCTGTCAATGCTGCTGGAGTACCCATGCCCCGTGTGACCATCTCCCTCGATGACGATCTCCTCGCCGAACTCGACCGCTTTGCCGGCGAGCGCGGCTATGCCGGCCGCTCGGAGGCCGTGCGCGATCTTGTGCGCGGCGGACTGCAACAACTCGACGCCGGCAGCAGCGATAAGCATGAGTGCGTCGCCGCGCTGATCTACGCCTACGATCACCATGCCCGCGACCTGGCGGGCCGCCTCACCGGGCGCTTCCACGAACAGCATGACCTCACGCTTGCGACCCTGCATGTGCACCTCGGCCACGACAGCTGCATGGAAGTCGCCGTGCTGCGCGGGCCGGGGGCGCAGGTCCGGGAATTTGGCGCGCAGCTCACCGCCGAGCGTGGCGTGGTCTACGGGCGGCTCGTCACCCTGCCGGTGCAGGTGAGCACCGAGCGCCACACCCACGGCCACGGTCCCTCGCACAGCCATGCTCATGCGGAAGTGCCCGGCACGGGCACGTAAGGGCCAGGTGCCGGGTGCCGGGTGCCGGGTGCCGGTGTTACGGTTGTTCGGTTACGTCTGCACCGGATGGTGGCCAGTGGTGCGTAACGACGTAACCGAACAACCGTAACACCGGCACCTCATGCACGGCACCTCATGCACCTCATGCAATCGTTGCGACATAACCTCCCGGTGTTTACCATCACAGCCGGGCGCTCGGCATGCTGATCGGGGAAGTGGCGTGAAGTCTGTCAAAGGCTGGATTTCCAGCGTCGCCGTCGCCATGCTTTGCCTGCTCGCGCCTGCCAGTCCGGCGCAAACCCCCACGGCAGACCAGTTGCGCATGCTCGAGCAGCTGCCAGCCGAGCAGCGTCAGATGCTCCTCGACCAGTTGCGCCAACAGGCGGGTGGCACGGACCAGCCGCTGGCCATGCCGGCCACCTCCGTGCCGAAGCAGGTGCAGCCGCGCGAAGCGCAGCTCGCCCGTCCCGGCGACACGGTGCTCCTCGATCTCAGTGCCGTGGTCGAAGCCAACCCCAACCCCAGCCCCAACCCCGGCACCGATACCTTGATCCGCGAGCGGATCGAGCGTGCGCTGGCTGCCAACCCCTACCGTCTTGAACGCGACGGGCGCATCCGCATCCCGGGGCTGGCCGAGCCGATTCCGTTGGCGGGCCTCACCGCTGCGGAGGCGACCGCACGCCTGCAGAGTGAGCCTGCCCTGCGCGGCATCAGCGTGAAGCTCACGCTCCTCAAGCCCGAACCGCTCGGTGCCGATGCGCTCAAGCCTTTCGGTTACGACATCTTCCGCAACGCACCCACCACCTTCATGCAGGCTACCGATATTCCGGTGCCGCCCGACTACACCATCGGCCCCGGGGACGGCATCGAGTTGCAGTTCCTCGGCAACGTCAAGGGTCTCTACACGCTGACCGTCGGGCGCGATGGGCGCATCCGGCTGCCGGAGATTGGCCCCGTGGCCGTCGCCGGCATGCGCTTCGCCGAGATGCAGGAAGCCCTCGTCGCGGCTGTCAACGAGCAGATGATCGGCACGCGCGTTTCCGTCGGCATGGGCCGCCTGCGCTCGCTGCAGGTGATGATCACCGGCGATGCGGAGAAGCCCGGTGCCTATACCGTCGGCGGGCTCTCTACCGCCAGCAACGCGCTCGTTGCCGCCGGGGGCATCAAGCCCAACGGTTCGCTGCGCCAGGTGCGGATCCTGCGTGGTGGCAGTGTCGTCGGTACGCTCGACCTCTACGGCCTGCTGCTGCATGGGGACTCGCGCGGGGACCTGCGCCTGCAGTCCGGCGACGTCCTCTTTGTCGCACCGCTCGGGGACACCGCGGGTGTGACCGGCGAAGTGCGCCGGCCCGCACGCTATGAATTCACCGGGGCGGCCACCGCTGGCGCACTCGTTGAACTGGGCGGTGGCCTGGCGGAAGCCGCGGCATCCCGCCAGGCAACGATCGAACGTATCGACCCCGCCCGCGGACGCATCGTGCTCAACGTCGACTTGAGCAGCCGCGACGGCCGTGAGACGCGCCTGCGCAACGGCGACATCCTGCGCATCCCCTCGGTGCGCGATACGCTGAGCGACAGCGTCGTCGTCACCGGCCACGTCTACCAGCCCGGCGCGCGCCAGTACCGGTCCGGGCTGCGCCTCAGCCAGGTGCTGCAAAGCGTGGAAGAACTCAAGCCCGATGCGGACCTCGATTACGTCCTCATCCGCCGCGAGCTGGCGCCGGACCGGCGCATCGAGCTGCATTCGGCGAGCCTCGCCCGTGCGCTCAAGGCGCCTGGTGGCAGCGCGGACCTGCTGCTTGCGCCGCGTGACCGCATCATCGTCTTCGACATGGCCGGCAGCCGTGACACGCTGCTGCAGCCGGTGCTCGACGAATTCCGTCGCCAGAGCACGCTCACCACGCCCGCGGGCATCGTCTCGGTGGGCGGCAGCGTGCGCATGCCGGGCGAGTATCCGCTCGAGCCCGGCATGACCGTCGCTGATCTCGTGCGCGCCGGCGGCAGCCTCTCGGAAGCCGCCTTCGGTGGCGAAGCTGAGCTCGCACGTTATGAAGTTACCAACGGCCAGTCACGCCAGGCGAGCGTCGTCACGCTCGATCTCGCCCGCGCACTCGCCGGCGATGCGCAGGCCAACCTGGTCCTGCAGCCCTTCGATGTGCTCACCATTCGCCGCGTGCCGCAGTGGGCCGACCAGGAATTCGTCGCGCTCGAGGGCGAAGTGCGCTTCCCCGGCCGCTACCCGATCCGCCGTGGCGAGACGCTCGCCGAGCTCATCGCCCGTGCCGGCGGCCTGAGCGACCAGGCCTTCCCCTCCGGCGCCGTGTTCACGCGGCAGAACCTCAAGGAACGCGAAGCCCAGCAGCTTGCCTCGCTCGCCCAGCGCCTCGAGCGCGACCTGGCGCTGCTCGCCGTGCAGTCCGCGCAAGGCGTCAAGGACAGCCCGGGCGTCAACGCACTTGCGGCGGGCCAGTCACTCCTCGCCGACCTGCGCCATGCCCAGCCCGTTGGCCGGCTCGCCATCGACCTGCCCGAAGTGCTGCGCAAGACGCCCGGCTCGGACGCCGACATCGTGCTGCGCAACGAGGACCGGCTGCGCATCCCGCGGCGCAGCCAGGAAGTTACCGTGCTTGGCGAAGTGCAATCCGCCACTTCGCATCTTTTCCAGGCAGGGCTCTCGCGCGACGACTACATCAACCTGAGCGGCGGCACCACGCAGAAGGCCGACAAGAGCCGCACCTACGTCGTGCGCGCCAACGGCCAGGTGGTGGCCTCCTCCACCAACCGCTGGCTGCCCGGCAGGGGCGTCACCATGCAGGCCGGCGATACGGTCGTGGTTCCGGT
>CAZQGA010000004.1:0-16849 GCA_964592735.1 uncultured Chromatiaceae bacterium
AGCAGCGGGGCCGTAGAAGTTGCAGGCGTAGTCGTGCAGGATCCGGTTGCTGTTGAAGCGCGGCAGGATCGAAGCCATCGAGCGCTTGCAGACCTGCACCCAGCCCGGCGAGTAGCCGAGGCGCTCATCGCGCTGGTAGTAGAGCGGGATGACATCATCCTGGAGGATCTCGTAGAGCGTGCGGGCGTCCTGCCGGTCGCGCTCGCCGTCGTTGCCGTTGTTGCGTGCCGGCGGAATGGCCCAGCCGTTGCCGCCGTCATAACCCTCGGCCCACCAGCCGTCGAGCACACTCAGATTGACGGTGCCGTTGATGGCGGCCTTCATCCCGGAGGTGCCACTGGCTTCCAGCGGGTAGACCGGATTGTTCAGCCAGATGTCCACACCCGCGGTGAGGGAGCCGCCGAGGTCCATGTCATAGCCCTCGACCAGCAGCACCTTGCCAAAGAATTCCGGCAGGTTTGCCACCCGGTGCACCTCGCGCATGAGGTGCTGGCCCGGTTCGTCGGCCGGATGCGCCTTGCCGGCGAAGATGAACACCACCGGGCGCTTCTCATCGTCGACGAGCTGACGGAGCCAGCCGAGATCGGAGAACAGCAGCGTGGCGCGCTTGTAGGTGGCGAAGCGGCGTGCGAAGCCGATGGTCAGTACGTTGGCATTGTCCGGGTCGATGCGCTTCATCAGCCGGTGGATGTGCGCCTCGCTGCAGCGGTTGCGGCCATGCTGGCGCTCGATGCGCATGCGCAGCGCGCTCAGCATCTCGCTCTTGACCTGCTGTTTGACATACCAGAAGCGGCCATCCGGGATTTCCAGGATCCGTTCCATGAGCTGGCGGTCGAGCAGCCCGAAGCGCCAGGAGGCGCCCAGGTGCTGGTCGAGGAGTTCGGCCCATTCCTCGCGCATGAAGGTGGGCACATGTACGCCGTTGGTGACGTAACCGACGGGATTTTCCGCAGGCGGCACGTCGGGCCAGGCGCTGGCGAGGATCCGTGCGGAGACCGCACCGTGGATTTCGCTGACCCCGTTGATGGAGCGTGCGCCATTGACGGCCAGGCGTGTCATGTTGAACAGCGGCTGGTCGCCGTTGCCGTGCTGGCCGAGGCGCAGGAAGGCGGCTGCGCTGATGCCGAGCTCGCCGATCATGTCCTGGAAGTGGGCGAGCACCATGTCGTGCGGGAACACATCATGGCCTGCCGCCACCGGGGTGTGCGTCGTGAATACCGTGCAGGCAGCGACGGCTTCCAGGGCGGCGTCGAAGGGCAGGCCGCCATGGACCAGCTCACGGGCGCGTTCCACCACCTGGAACGCCGGATGGCCCTCGTTGAGGTGCCAGACCGTGGGGCCGATGCCGGCGGCGCGCAGGGCGCGCGTGCCACCGACGCCCAGCACGATCTCCTGCTGGATGCGCATGTGCTGGTCGCCGCCGTAGAGCACCTGCGTGATGCGCCGGTCGTCGGCGGAGTTTGCCGGAATATCCGTGTCGAGCAGCAGCACCGGGATGCGCCCGACCTCGGCACGCCACACGCGGGCGGCGACGGTGCGGCCGGGGAAGGCCATCTGCACGACGATCTCCTGGCCATTGCTGTCGCGGGCGGGCACCACGGGCATGTTTTCCGCCGGTGTGAGCCGGTATTCAGCCAGTTGCCGGCCGGTGTCGTCGATGCGCTGGGTGAAATAGCCCTGGCGATAGAGCAGGCCGACGGCGACGAAGCGCAGGCGCATGTCGCTCGCCGTCTTGCAGTAATCACCAGCGAGGATGCCGAGGCCGCCGGAGTACAGCGGTGCGCTGTCGTGGAAGCCGAACTCGGCGCAGAAATAGGCGACCAGGTCGTCGTCGCGCAGGCCCGCGGGTGCATAACTTGCCGGGCCCTGCTCGCAGTAGGAGTCGAACTCTGCCAGCACACGGCGGTAGGAGGCGAGAAAGGTTTCATTGGCGGCTGCCATCGACAGCACGGCCTGGTCGACGCAGCGCAGGAAGACCTTGGGGTTGCGCCCGACACGCCACCACAGGCTTCGGTCCAGCGCGGAGAACAGCTTGCGGGTCGGCCGGTGCCAGCTGAACCAGAAATTGCTGGCGAGGTCGGTGAGCCGCGCCAGCTTCTCGGGCAGCTGTGCGCGGACTTGCAGGGGAAAATCTTGCCCGGCCATGTTTGTGAGGGCCTACCGTCAGATGACAACAACAGGGATGCGGCAAATTATATCTTACGGATCGGCGGTCAGCGGCAAAGCAGGTCGCTGGTGGCGCCCCGCACAGCGTGGTCGGGGCTGCCATCGTCTATACTGCGGCGCCAGCACGCCGCGCGCCGCAACGGAGAGCCGCATGGTCACTTATATCGTCACCATCTGGGCCCAGCCCGGACACGAGAACGAAGTCACCGGTTTCTACCAGGGGCTCGAGCCGCTGCTGCGCGCTGCGCGGGGGTATCGGGGCCGCAAGATCATGCGGGCACGCACCGGCACCATGGCGACGGCGATCCGCAAGACGATGACGGCGGAGGAACTGGCCCGCATGCCGGAGAAGCCGCCGCCCGGCACGCAATTCGTCCTGGTGGAGGAGTGGGACAGCGTCGAGGACCGCATCGCCTTTTCCCGCGGCGTGGCGGCAAGCCGCGGCAGGGAGCTCTTCCCGCATATCCTCCCCGAGCACAGCCACGAGTTCTACGAAGACGTCACGCCAGCCTGAGGGATCACCATGCTGCCCGGCTGGGTGAGGCGCCATCGCTGGCCGCTGGCCGTTGCGGCGGTTCTCGCGGCCTATGCGCTGGCGGGTTTCGTGCTTGCGCCCTGGCTGCTCGGCCGGCAGATCGTCTCACTCGCCCGCGACCAGCTGGGCCGTGAGGCCAGCGTCGGCGCCATTGCGGTCAATCCCTTTGCGCTGTCGCTCCGCGTGGCGGATTTCCAGCTCAAGGATCCGGATGGCTCCCGGCTCGCCGGGTTCGACGAATTGCGCATCAACCTCGAGGCTGCGGGGCTGTTCAGGCGTGCCTGGACCTTCAGCGAATTCACGGTCGCCGGACCCTACCTCAAGCTGGTGCGCGATGCGGCGGGCGAGATCAACCTGCAGAAGCTCCTGCCGCCGGCGGTGCCGGAGCCGCCAGCCACGGAAAAGCCCGGCCTGCCGCGCCTCATCGTGCGCCGCCTGCGGATCGAGCAGGGCGTGATCGATCTCACCGACGAGGTGCCGGCAACGGCCTTCCACACCCGGGTCGGGCCTTTTGGCATCGCACTCGACGAGCTGAGTACCTTGCCGGATGTCGTTGGCGAGCAGGACATCGCGGTGACGCTCGAGTCCGGCACGCAGCTCGGGCTCGCCGGTGACTTCACGCTCAATCCGCTACGCGTTTCCGGGCGCTTTACCCTGCACGGCCCCGTGCTCGGCCCAGCCTCGCGCTACCTGCGCGACCAGCTCCGCTTCAGAGTGGCAGCGGATGACACCGAGCTTGCGGCACGCTTTGTCGTGACGGGACAGCCCGACGGCGGGATCGAGGCGGCGGTGGATGACCTGGCACTCTCGGTCAGCGGGCTGCGGCTCGGCGCCGATGCGGCGCCGGATTTCCTCGGCTGGTCGCGCCTGCAGCTCGCAGGTGGCCGGCTGCGCTGGCCTGCACTTGCTGCCGAGGCACAGACGCTGACGCTCGAGGGGCTGCAGCTGCGCGCGCGCCGCGCGCGCGACGGCACCATCGATCTGGTGCAGCTGTTCACGCCCGCCGGATCATCGGACGCGCCCGTGGTGTCGGCTGAGGCGCCACCAGCGGCTGCGGAGGTGACGACGGGCCAGGCAGCCGCCGTGGCAGCGCCGGCGTCACCCCGCCTGCACATTGGTGAGATCGTACTGCGTGATGCCGCAGTGGAGCTGGTCGATGAAGGTCCGTCGGCGCCCGCGACCTGGGCGGTGACGGACCTCGACTTCAGCCTGCGCGATCTCGGCAACGAACCGGGTGCGCGCTTGCCCTTCGAGGCTGCAGTCGTGCTGGGCAGTGGGGGCAGCATCGGACTGGAGGGCAACGTCGTTGCGCTGCCCACGCTCGAGCTCGAAGCCCGGGTGCACGCGCAGGATATTGCCCTTGCCGCAGTCCAGCCGTATCTCACGGATGTTGCGCATGTCGGCATCCGGGCTGGCTCGCTCGGCGTCGAGGGCCAGCTGAAATCCGCGCCGGGCGAGGCGCTGGCCTTCGACGGCGACATCCGCGTCCGCGGCCTCGATACCCGTGACAGGCTGCGCGACGAGCCGCTGCTGGCCTGGCAGGAGTTGGGGCTGGACGATCTCGAATTCCGTCTCGATGGCCATTCCGCGCGGCTGGCGCGGATCCGGCTGCTGCATCCCTTTGCGCGCGTCTTCGTCAATCGGGACCAGACGACGAACATCGGTGCGCTCTTCGTGGAGCCCGGGCCTGCCGTGCAGCCAGCGGCCACTGCATCGCCTGTGCCGAAGGCGCCGCCGTTCCACGTGCGCGCCGGCAAGGTCGTGGTGACGCAGGGGGAGGTGGATTACACGGATCTCAGCCTGCCGTTGCCTTTCGCCGCGCGTGTGCAGGAGCTGAAGGGCGAGTTCACCACCATCGACTCGGCGAGCACGGCGCCGGCGAAGATTGCGCTCGAGGGGCGCGTTGCGCCCTACGGTCTCGCGAAGGTCAACGGCGAGCTGCGGGTGAGTGCGCCGACGGACCTGGCCGACCTCGGCGTGCTCTTCCGCAACATCGAGATGCCGCCGCTGTCGCCGTACACGGTGAAATTCGCGGGCCGCAGGATCGCACAGGGCAAGATCAGCCTCGATCTGCATTACCGGCTCGACCACCGGCGCATGGTGGGGTCGAACAAGCTCGTCATCGACGAACTCGAACTCGGCGACAAGGTGCCGAGCCCCGAGGCGGTGGATCTGCCGCTCGGTCTTGCAGTAGCGCTCCTCAAGGACGCCGACGGACGCATCGACCTCGACATGCCGGTGGAGGGCAGCCTCGACGATCCGCAGTTCCGCATCGGTGGCGTGCTGTGGCAGGCCTTCGTCAAGCTGGTCACGCGGGTCGTCAGCTCGCCGTTTCGCCTGCTCGGCAGCCTGCTCGGCATCGGCGCGGAAGACCTCGGCCACATCGACTTCATTCCCGGCCGCGCCGACCTCCTGCCGCCGGAGCAGGAAAAGCTTGCCCGCCTCGCCGAGGCGCTCGGCAAGCGGCCGGAACTCGCGCTGGAGGTGCCTGCCGTGGTGGCGCCTGCGGCCGATGCGGCTGCGCTGCGCACCGCGCAGGCCGATGCGCGTATTGCCGCGGCGCTCGCGGCCGCGGGTGGCGCAGCATCCGGCCGCAAGCTCGAGCAGCGCACGCGCCGCGTGGTGGAGTCGCTCTATGAGGAGCGGTTTCCCGGCCGCCGGCTGGCGGACGTCGAAGCCCGCAACACCGTACCGCCGCCCGACGACCCGCAGGGTCGCCCGCGCCTCGACGAACTCGCCTACGTCGACGCGTTGCGTGCGGAGCTGGCGACGGGGGAGGAGGTGGACGATGCAGCCCTGTCAGCCCTGGGTGCTGCGCGTGCGACCGCCATCAGCACCGAACTGACGGGTCCACTGCAAATCCCGGCTGCCCGCGTGCGGGTGGGCGGGCGTAAGGACGTTGAGGCACGTGACGGTCAATGGGTTCCTGGTGAGATCGGTGTCTCCGGGGGTGGCGATTGAGCCAGTGACTGGGCCGCTGCGGCCGATGTTGAATCAAAGCGGGTGCTGAATGACATGATCCATCCACGCCGGAATGAAACAAGGCAAGAAAAAACCCGCCGAGGCGGGTTTTTTCTTTTCGTGAGCGGGATGACGGGAATCAGGCAGCGCGGCGGCGCAGTCCAGCCAGGCCAAGGAGCGCTGAGCCGAGCAGCCATACGGCACCGGGGACGGGAACCTCTGGCGTTGTTGCGAGGGTCCAGTAGCCGTAGTTGTTTTCCGGGCTAGGCGAGCTCGCGTTGTTGCTACCCATGGCGTGGGAACTGCAGGTGCTGCCGGGGTTGCTCAGGGAATTTGCGCCTCCCGCGATATAGAAGGTGCTGATCAGGTAGCCGTTGCAGGCCTGCCAATTGGGTGCTGAGACGAAGACGAATGGCGTGCTGGGATTCAACGTTCCGCCGTTGTCCCATTGGTAGTTGTAGTTAATCAGCGCACCAGAACCGACATTGAAATTGGCTGCATCCGTGATGCCAGAGTCGTCAATCGTCAGGCTGCCGCTACCCATGCCCGTTTCACCGACGCCGCTCAAGGGCGACCAGTTGTACACCACCGTCATGGCAGAGGCCTGGCTTGCCGCCAGGGCGAGCGTCGCAGCCAGTGCAACATTTGCACCTGTCTTCAGGAAACGAAACATTGTGGATCCCCCCACGATTGCTGTTCTGCTTTAGGTCTGTTGGCGGTTTTTCAGACTGCTGCAGTTCAGGTTCGAGGCCGGAATCCGCAGTGCGCCGTGAGTCGAAGTTAGGTCAGAAACGGGACTTCTGTCAAATGTGTTTCTGGATGCCTGCGAGAGCAGGTCTGCGATTTTCCATAATAAAAGTGCATGGTTCCCGGTAGCCCTGGCTGCCGGTTCCCCGGTTGATTGGCCCAGAATCGTTGGATCAATGGGTTGTGAGCTGGATTGCCAGAATTTCAGCAGATCAGCTGACGCCGGGTTATGTCGACTCCGGCTGTCTGGAGCCCAAGAGACTGGGTGCCCGCCAAGGAGTGCAGGTGCGCACGGATGGTGACAAGCCAGATACGCCACCCGGAGATTCACAAAAAAGGCCGGACAGCCCGCGCTGGCGGGCTGTCCGGCCGCTGGCTCGTCACGGGTTCCCGGCCAGGCCGGAAACCCCGGGTCTTACCAGGAGCGGCCGCCGCGGCCGCCGCGGTCGCCACCGCCGCCGCCGCCGCCGCGTGGCCCGCCAAAGCCGCCGCGATCACCGCCGCCGCCACCGCGCGGCCCGCCAAAGCCGCCGCCACGGGGCCGGTCTTCACGCGGACGGGCGACGTTCACCTTCAGCGAACGGTCCTGGAAGTTCTGGCCGTTGAACTGGCTGACAGCCTTCTGCGCGTCGTCGTCGTTACCCATCTCGACGAACGCAAAGCCCTTCGAGCGGCCCGTGTCGCGGTCCTTGATGACCGACACCGACTTCACGTTACCGGCCTGCGAAAACAGCTGGCGCAGGTCATCCTCTGTCGTCGAATACGACAGGTTCCCAACATACAACTTCGATTCCATCTCTAGCCTCTGCTCCTGGTCAATCAGATCTTACGAATGGCGGGTATACGACGGAGTTGCCGCAGGCTTCGATCAGTTCGGTTAGGAGCCGATTGCGCTGTGTCGCTCTGTCTAATAGCCGGTCAGAAAGGTTCCGCAGCCGTGCCCTGTCATCCTCTGGCCACGCTGGCGGCTGGCCCTGACCTGGTCCGGTGTGAATCCCCACAGGCGGGTTTTACATCCCCCCATGAGGAAGTTTACAGCTGACCGGGTCAACGCACCATCCCGGCCGGGAAAAAATTCCGTCCAGTGCCGACGCCCCGTGATTGAGGGCGTTGGCTGGCACCAGGGGCAGACCCGGAGGAGATGACTCACCGGGTTGCGTCCGGGATGCCAGGCATTCGTGTGCAGTGAGAATCTGTGGTCTGGCAGGGTGGTCCAGGGTCGGCGCGGTGCAGCCAAGGGGGGGCTGACGCACTGCCCCGGAACGGAGAGGCCGGTTTGCAGCCCCGGCGGTTCTGTCGTTGCCGCTGGAGGCGAGGTCGCAAGCAGGACAAGGGCCACGAATTGCATGGCATTCCAGGCAGCGCCAGGTGGTTCCGGGTGCTGTGGAGTGGCGGCAACGGCTGCGCAAGTCCACAGGCGACTGGCCGGAGTGGGACGCCTTTCGCGGAATTTGTCCGATGGTCTTTTTGCGTGATTTCTCAGCAGTTGCATAACGCTTATGTTCAATTCGCGGATTTTGACAAATACGACTTGGCAGACGCGGAAACATCGTGGTAGACATCTGCCCGGAGCTTCGAATAATTACATCCAACTTGGGGGGGATGATGAACAAGAAAACAACCGCTTGGGCGCTGGCCGCGACAGCTTGTTCGCTGACTGCCGTGACCGCAGGCGCGGCTAATTTCACCGTGCTGGGCAGCTCGACGCTGAATGACGTGCGCTCCATTGGCGCGCAGAACATCCCGCAGATCAACGATTACACGCCGTACGGCGGTTTGCTGGATCCCTTGGATCCGGCCAGCTGGCCCCTGATGGATGCTGACATCACCACTTGGCCTGATGTCGGCGTCGAGACGAACAACATCAACGTGAATGGCACCCTGAGCCTGACGGGCGGCAGCGTGACAGCTGCGGTCCTGAACCAGCTGGGCGCCCTGAGCATGGCGACCTTCCAGAGCGCGGCGACGCAGACCAATCTGGTTGCTGGTGATACGAGCCTGCTGAACGTCGATCCGATCAGCGGTACGCCGGTGACGAGTGTGATGTCCAACCCGATGGTGTGGACCTACAATCCGGTCACCCAGCAACTCAACCACCAGAAGGGCGGTGGCACGGCCGCTACCAGTTCGAGCATCGCCACCTGCGTCAATATCGTGGGCACGGGTTCCAGCGGCAGTTGCCGGCAGCTGGCTGGCTGGATCGACGCCAGCGGCGAGTTAGGCGGCGGCAGTGGCGGGAGCATCGCCAGCTCTATCTGGAACTGGGATGGCACCGCTGCGGGCTACGTCGTCAGGGACGCCACCACCACACCGTGGCACACCGCGACCAGCAATAGCCTGACGGTCGCAGGCGCCACCGCCACACCGGGTGTCACCTGGGACCTTAATGGCTGCACGGACGCAAGCTACACCTGCACGATTTATGCGCGTGTGGTTGCCAGTGCTTTGACCGGTAACAGCGCCACTGCCGTGAGCGGCCTCTATACGCTCCAGCTGCAGAACACGGTGCCGGTACCGGCCGCCGTCTGGCTGTTCGGTGGCGCCCTGGGTGCCCTCGGCATGGCACGTCGTCGCCAGCGCAGCGCCTGAGCCTGCACTGAGCCAACCTGGATCCCCGCGATCCACCCGGAAAGGCCCTGCTCCGCAGGGCCTTTCCTTTTTTTTGCTGTCGCTGTTTTTGAAGTGCCAGGTCAAAGGTTCGAAGGTTTCATACCCCGCGGATATTCCGGCTGCAGCCGGGCGCGCGGCGCAGCCATGCGATACTCCCGCGGTGAGTGCGACCGACTCCCCGGGTGAATTCCGCCGCGGCTGGCGCGTGCTGCTCGCAGCGCTGCTCGGTATTGGTTGCGGTGCCTCACCGCTGCCGTTCAACACGCTCGGCTTTTTCATCGCCCCGCTGCAGCAGGAATTCGGCTGGTCGCTGGGCGAGATCAGCTTCGGCATCACGATCTACGGCGTCATCGGCGCGCTGCTGGCACCGGTGTACGGCGCGCTTGCCGACCGCTTTGGCGTGCGCCCGGTGGCGCTCGGCTCGCTCGGCGCCTTCGGGCTGGCCTTCGCCGCCTTCGCCTTCGTTCCCGCTTCGCTCGCGGTGTTCTACGCACTGTGGGTGGTCGTCGGCCTCGTGGGCTTCGGCTCGACGCCGGTGACTTTCTCGCGCGCGGTGAATCTCTGGTTTTTCCGCCGCCGGGGGCTGGCACTTGGCAGCACGCTGGTCGGCACGAGCCTCGCGGCCATGCTGCTGCCGCCGCTCACCGTATGGCTGATCGGCCGCTTCGGCTGGCGCCCCGCCTTCCCGCTGCTTGCGCTGCTGCCGCTGCTGGTCGCGCTGCCGGTCGGTCTCGCGCTCTTCCGCGAGCCGCGCCCGGAGGAACGCCCGCCCGAGCTGGCCGTGGGCGCTGCTGCCGGTGCTGCGGGCCAGACGGCGGCGCTCGCCGGACTCACGCTCGCTGAGTGCCTGCGCGGCCGGCGACTGTGGATCCTCTTGGCCTCGATCCTGATGATCGCCTTTGCCTATGCCGGTGCCGTTGTCCACCTGCCGCAGATGCTCGCTGCCAGCGGCTTTACGCGCGAGCAGGCAGCGCCGGTGCTGAGCCTGCTGGGTCTCTCGGTCCTGCTCGGGCGGCTGGCCACCGGCCTGCTGCTCGACCGCTTCTGGGCGCCACTGGTGACGCTGCCGCTCCTCGCGCTGCCGGCGTTCGCCTGCGTGCTCCTCATGGGCTCGACAGGCCCCATGGGCCCGATGAACCAGGGGCTCACGCTCCCGCTTGCCGCGCTTGCCGCCATCCTGCTCGGCTTTTCCTCCGGCGCCGAGACGGATCTCATCGCCTATCTCGCCGGGCGCTACTTCGGCATGGCCCACTACGGACGGATCTACGGCTTCCTCTACATGGGCTTTGCGCTGGCGACGGCCGCTTCGCCAGCCGCCTACGGCTGGGTGCGCGATGCCACCGGCAGCTACGACCCGATCCTCGCGGTCGCGGGCATGCTCTTCATCGTGGGCGCACTGCTCTTGCTCGCACTGGGCCGCTATCCGCCACCGGCAATCCAGGATGCCGTGGTCCGCGTACCGGCTGCCATGCAGGGCAGGCGTTCGTAGCCAGCGGTGAACCGGCTGCCGGTGGTGATCGGCAGCGGTTTTGCCTAGCATGGACGCAGTCTTCCACGGGATGCATGCCATGCGGATCGGATTGCGCACCGTCGGCCTGATGGCCGCTGCCAGTGTCCTCTTTGCCTGCGCGGGTGCGGGGCCGCGTCATGATTCGCAGCGGGATCCTGGCGTGGATCTTGCGGCCTACCGGAGTTTCGCCTGGCAGCCGGCCCTCACGGAGGGCATGGGTGACCAGCCCCTGCGCCTGCTCGACGCGCGCATCCGCGATGCGATCCGCACCGAGCTCACCGGGCGGGGCTATGTCGAGGACGAGGCCGATCCACAGCTGCTGGTGACCTACGACACGGCAGTGAAGGACAAGGTGAAGTCGAGTCCTTTCCGCATCGGGATTGGCATGGGCAGCTTCGGCAGCAACATCGGCGGTTCCGTCAACGTCGGCACGCCGAGCGTGAAGAACTACCAGGAAGGCGTGCTCACCATCCACGTCATTGATGCCGCCGCGAAGCGGGAAGTCTGGGCCGGCACGGTGTCTGGCGAGGTGAACCGTTCCTCGCTCGATGCCGCGGCGGTGGCCCGCGCCGTGGCGATCGCCCTGCAGGATTTTCCCCGCCGGGCCGAGTGATCCGGTCTGGTGGAGGGGAAGCGCTGTCAGCGGGCTGCCACCTGGTAGCGGCGCAGGCCGACGTAAGGCAACAGCGCCACCCCGGCGCAGACCAGCAGCAGCCCGATGAGCGACGGCGCGAGACGGCCGAGCACCGTGGCGAACGGCTCTGGCTGGTACGTGAAGCGCGGGAACTGGTCGTAGTCGGCGGGGCGCAGCGGCTCGCGCCTGAGGAAGCGGGTGGCGAAGAAGTCATTCCACTGCCCGCGGAAGCGGTAGGCCTGGTCGAGGAAGTCCTGGTAGCGTGCCGAGCCCGTTCCGGAGATCTCGTTCAGCGCGAGCTGCATCATGATGGCCGGGGAGAGGTACTGGAAGCGCTGCACCAGGTCCTCCTGGCGGATGGTCTGCTCGCGGAAGCCCGCGTAGAGGGGCAGCAGAGCCTTTTCGATGTTGGCGGCATTGGCCTGCGCGAGGGTGAGAAAATCCATCGCGCGCTGCTCGCCGGTCGGCACCTGGTCCATGTGCTCGGAATAGAAGCGGTCGAGCGAATCGCCCATGTTTTTCTCGCCGGCGGTCTGCGCCTCGCGTGCGGCGACGATGAGGTCCATGCGTGAGGGTGCCGGGTATGCGGTGGTCGCCAGCAGGCTCACCAGCGTCGGCACGATCACCACGAGGATCAGCCAGAGGCCGGCGAGGATGGTGCCGTTGGTGGCCGAATGGCTGCCGTAGACGTTGACCAGCACCGCCAGCGAGAACCAGAACAGGCTGTAGAGCAGGGTGGCGAAGATCCACAGCGCAAAGCGAAGCCAGGTCTCCGCCTGGTCGAGCTGGGTGCCGACCAGGAGCAGGGCGAGCAGGCCGAGGCTGACCACCACCGTGAGGATCACGCCCGCGCGGGCGACGATCTTCGAGGCCATCAGCTCGCGCAGTGATACCGGGTGCGCAAGGATCATCGCCAGCGTGCCACGCTCCTTCTCGCTGGAGAGCAGGTCGTAGGTCATGGCGAGGATGAAGATCGGCAGCAGGAAGATCACCACGAAGGCGATATCGAAGGGGCCGGCCTGCAGGTTCACCGGGTTCTCGATCTCCAGGTGCTTCACCATGTCGAGCGTGGTCCCCATCGAGGCCGGCAGATAGTTGAGCTGCACGTCGCTCTGGCCGATGGACAAGGCAGCGAGCCCGGTGGGCGGCAGCGCGACGTAGGAGGCAGTCTCCGCGCCCACGGCGCCGGCATTGGTGCCCTGCGGTGGCCCCTTGCCGGGAACATGGTTCACGGTGGCGAATTCATAGGTGCCACCGGTGGCGGCAACCTCCGCGGCATAGGCTTCGGTATCGGCGCGCATCTTCGCGCGCAGGCCTTCCTCGAAGGCAGTGGCATCGGCGGCGCCTTTCGCCTGGCGCGCGACGGCGTGGCCGCCCGCGAAGGCGGCAAAGCCGATGGCGCCAGCCAGCAGCGCGAGGATGGCCCAGAGCGCGCCGGTGCGGGCGAGCGAGCGGGCTTCGTGGGAAATGATGAGGCGGTACATCAGTTTCTCTCCAGGCTCATGCGCCGGACGGCGAGGACTGCCAGTGCGAGGGCGGCGAGCAGCCAGCCGGCCAGGCGGCTGAAGTTGCCGGTCTGCGAGGCGATGGTGTCTGCCAGCGTCGGGGGCTCGTAGCGGAAGGGTGGCACGATGGCAAAGACTTCTTCGTTGGCGATCATGTAGTTGGTCGCACTGTTGACGCCGTTGAGGTTGGCGGCAGCCTTCGACAGGTAGTCATTCATCTTCGCCACCATGTTGCGGCGGAAGACCTCGGTGTCGGCCATGAACTTGTTGTGCTGGATCAGATCGGTTCCGGCGAGCGTCATGGAGATCGAGCGCAGCGGCAGCAGCGGCGCGAGCACGCCGAGCCGATCCTGCAGTCGCAGCTGGGCCGCATATTCATCGCGCACTGCGCTGTAGTGCTGCTCAAACACCGGCTGGTCGAGTTCCTCGAGCTTCTGCATGCTGAGTGCGGTCCAGTACAGCGGCAGGTCCTCGACGCGGGAGACGCCATACTGGCGGAACAGCGCACCACGGTATTGCGCAACCTTCACGCGCGGGGAGACGCCGTCGATGCCACGCTGCTGGTGTGCCTTCATTTCGGCCCTGAAGGTGCCGAAGGCGGGCGAGGGTTCGGCGAGCCGCGAGATTTCCGCGGCGGCCTTCGGCATGAGGAAGGCGGTGAAGGCCCAGAACCCGACCAGCACCATGAGCGCGGTGCGGGCCGTCTTCGCCCAGGCCGAGACGGCGAGTGTCAGGAAGAGGAACACCGCGGCGTAGGCGAGGTAGGCCACGGCGACCAGCGCCAGGCGCGTGCCGATGCCGCCACCGGCGGTTTCCAGGCCCGTGGCAGCGAGTGCGATCGTGCCGACGGCGAGGCAGGGCAGCACCACGACCAGCACTGCGGCGGCAATGCCGGCTGCCTTGCCCCAGAGCAGGCTGCCGCGGCTGACACCCATGCTCATCAGCTGGCGCAGCGTGCCGTTCTCGCGCTCGCCCGAGAAGGCGGTGAAGCCGAGGAAGGTGATCAGCAGCGGCAGCAGCACCTGCAGGATCATCGCGCCATTGAGTTCGCCGAAGCGGGCCACGGCGCTGGTGTCCGTGGCCGGTCGCGCGATGGCGAAGTTCTGCTTGTGGGCCTCCATGAACACGGCCGTGCCCGCGTAGTTGGCGATGCCGCTGTCGAAGAACGCCAGCGGACCGAGCGGCTTGAACGCGTAGTTGCCGTAGTGGGCGGCGGTGTGGGGATTCTTGTCGCCCTGCTTCAGCCACTGCGTGTTGGTGGATCCCTGAGCGGTGGCCTGGATCTGCGAGTAGCTGTTGAAGCGCTGCCAGCCCGCCAGCAGCGCGGTGACCAGCAGCAGGACCATCAGCGCGGCCGTCCACTTGAAGCGGCCGTCACGGACGATCTCCAGGAATTCCTTGCGGGCGATGGTGGCGATCATGGCGGTGGCTCCCCCTGTGCCGGCGGCCGGCTCAGTGCATGTGCTCCAGGTAGATGCGCTCGAGGTCGGCGTGGGAGACCTCGTCGGTGGACAGTTCCTGCACCAGCTGGCCGCCGCGCATGATGCCGATGCGGGTGCCGGTCTCCTTGGCGCGGAACAGGTCGTGGGTCGCCATGAGGATCGCGGCGCCCTCGGATTTCAGCTGCACCAGCAGCTCGGAGAACTCGTTGCTGGCCTTGGGATCGAGGCCGGAGGTCGGCTCGTCGAGCAGCAGCGCACGCGCCTGCTTGGCGAGCGCGATGGCGACACCGACCTTCTGGCGCATGCCCTTGGAGTAGGTCTTCACGCGCCGGCCAGCGGCGTCTTCCTGCAGGCCGACCCGCCTGAGGAAGCCGCGGTAGTCGTCCGCGGAGTATTCGTCGTGACCACCGAGCCGCGCGAAATACTCGAGGTTCTCCATGCCGGTCAGGTTGCCGTAGAGCATGACCTGCTCGGGGATGTAGGCGAGGTAGCGCTTGGTCTGCAGCGGATCGGCGTTGACGTCGATGCCGTTCACGCGTGCCACGCCGGAAGTAGGCGTGACGAAATTCAGGAACAGGTTGATGGTGGTGGTCTTGCCGGCACCGTTGGCGCCGAGCAGGCAGTAGATGTCGCCGGCGTTCACGCGCAGGTTGAGTCCCTTGAGGGCCTCGTGGTCGCCGTAGGTTTTCTTCAGGTTGATGGCTTCCAGCACGATGTTGCTGCCCCCCGCAGGTAAAAAATTGACCGACCGGTCACAAATTCTTAATCTGCGGCTCAGGCCATGTCAACCAGGAGCAGGCAGCCGATGAGTGGCGTCGCCAGGAACAAGGGGACAGGTACCCGGCGCCCGCCGGCACGGGGCCGGGTTGCGCCGCGCGCCAGGCGGCGCAAAGGGGAGGTGACGGACACCGCTCCCGGGGGGAAGGGCAAGGGCCAGCTCAAGCGCGAAGCCACCGAGGCCCTGCTGGTCGAGGCCTTCAACCGTATCGTGGCGCGCCACGGCCTGCGCAGCGTCGGCGTCAACGAAGTGGTCAAGGAAGCCGGCGTCGGCAAGGCGCTGCTTTACCGCTATTTCGGCGGCTTGCCCGGGCTGGTCGAGGCCTGGGGCCGGACGCACCGCGTGTGGCCGGCGCCGGCCGACCTGGTGCCGCTGTCGGGCAGCGTGGACGGATCCGGGGCGGCGATGCTGAAGAAAATCGTGGTGCGCAATGCGCAGGTGCACCGCGACGACCCGGTGCGCGTGGAGATGCTGGCCGACGAGTTGATGACGCCCACGGCCATTTCCGGGGCGCTGGGCGCGATCCGCCAGCAGGTTGGCCGCGAGCACGCTGCAGTGTTTGCCCGCAGCCGCGAGTTCCGCGAACATCACCTGTTCATGGTGGTGATGATGGCCGCGGCGAGCTACCTGGCGATGCGCGCCGTGAAGTCGCCGCGCTACATGGGCGAGGACCTCGCCGACGAGGCCACCTGGGCCCGGCTCATGGCCGAGATCGAGGCGGTCATCGAGCGCGTCGCCGGCTGAGGTGGCTTTGGGCATACAATCGACAGGACCAACCAGGGAGAGCCTGCCATGGGATTGCTGATCCGCATCGCTGTCATCGCGCTTGCCGCAACCGCCCCGGCCTTTGCGGCCGACCTCGCTGTCGTCAGCCCGGCGGGACACAAGGCCATGGCGCCGGAGATCGCCATCGCAGCCGATGGCGCCATCAACCTCATCTGGATCGAGCGCACGCCCGAAGGCGAGCATATCGCCGCGGCCGGTGCGGCAAGCAAGGAAGGCCATACCCACCTCGCGCAAACGGACCTCTGGTTCGTCCGCTCGACCGATGGTGGCGCGAGCTTCAGCGCACCGGTGCGCGTGAATACGGAGAGCGGCGCGGTCTGGGGCTTCCCGGTCAGCAAACCAAGGGTTCGTGTGATGCCCGATGGTACCCTCCACGTCTTCTACCCGGGCAACAGCACGGACCAGAAAAACGGCAAGCCGATCGTGCTGCCGATGTATACGCGCTCCACGGATGGCGGCCGCAGCTTCGCCCCGTCGCTGGTGCTCGGTGCGGTGCCGGACTCCGACAACAGCCACATCATCGACGGCGGGCTGGCGAACGCGGAGTGCTTCGGCACCATGACCACCGATGAACAGGGCGGCGTGTTCGCCTACTGGGTCGATACCCGTGACATGGGCAAGGACAGCCCCAACGGCAAGATCTTCTCGGCGGTTTCCACGGACGGCGGCAAGACGTTCAGCAAGGACTTCGAGGTCTTCCCGGCCGATGCCTGCCCCTGCTGCCAGATCACCGCGACGGTTGCCGACGGGCATATCTACCTCGGCTCACGCCAGGTGAGTGCCACCGGGCAGCGTGACAGCACGGTGGCCATCTCCAGCGACCGCGGCAAGAGCTTCCAGCCGCGCGTGCGCTGGGGTGGAGCGCACTGGAAGATCGATGCCTGCCCGCTGAAGCCGACGGCCATCGCCGTTGACGGAAACAACATCTATGCCGCGGCTTTCGACGGCGGTGCCGAGCCGCAGGGCGCCGCGTTCTCGCGCTCCGTCGATGGGGGCAGGACTTTCGAGCCTGCCGTGGCGCTGCACCCGGGTGCGGCGGTGTCGGATGCCCCGGCGCTGGCGCTGCTGGGTAACCGGATCGCAGCCATCTGGCACGCGAAGATCGGTGGCGACCGGCATGTGTTCATGGCCGTGTCGGGCAACCAGGGCAAGAGTTTCAGCGCCCCGGTCGATCT
>CAZQGA010000004.1:16859-24541 GCA_964592735.1 uncultured Chromatiaceae bacterium
TTATCCGGTGATCGCCCCGCGGGCCGGTGGCCTGCAACTCGCCTGGCAGCAGGGCGATGCGGTCGTCACCCGCTTCATTGCGGGGTCTGATCCGCTGCTGCGCTGAGGGCGACGGGGGCCGTATCGCGCCAGGATTGCGCACGACGGTAGATGAGCGAGCGCCAGACCCACTCGAACGGCCCGATGCGGAAGCGCGCGAGCCACCAGAGGCTCCAGGCGATCTCGACGATCCAGATGCCGGCGACGACGCCGTAGAGCTGCCAACCGGTGAGCTGGCCGTAGAGGCCGAGCCCGAAGCCGTAGAAAACGAACGCGCAGAGCACTGACTGCGCGAGGTAGTTGGTCAGCGCCATGCGACCGGTCGCGGCGAGCCCGCGCTTGAGCATCTGCCAGCCGGTGGCCTGGCAGAGCAGCAGGACCAGCCCGAGCCAGCCCATCGCCATGGCGAAGCGGCGCAGGTCATAGCTCACCTTGATGATCTCAGCCTGCAGCGGATGGAAGTCGCTGGCGAGCAGCGCCTGCGTATGCCAGGCGGAGAGCGGCAGGCCGAGCGCGAAGGCCCCGAGAGCGAGCGCCAGGTAGCGCCCCGGTGCTGCCGGCCGGGTGAACAGGCCCTCGCGGCATAACGCCATGCCGAGGATCATCATCGCCAGCGCATCGAGAAACCACCAGCTCGGCGTGACGAAGGCCTGTAGCGCAAAGCTGACGCGGGCCTGGCGCGCGAACACCTCGGCAAGGCTGCCGGTCTGCATCACGGCGATCCCGCTCGTGAGTTTTTCGTCCGTGACATCCGGGCGTGCCTTGGCGAGCTTCTTCTCCCAGGCTGCGATATCCGCCTGGGCGGCCTCGTCGAGCGCTGCGCCCTCTTCCTGCGCAGCCATCGCGGCGGTGTAGGCGGCTTCCATGTGACGAAGCTCGCCTGCCTCGGCCAGGTGCCGCGCCGCCGGGATCGCCAGCACCGCGATCGCGAGCACCACCAGCCAGCGCGCTGGCAGGCGGCGCAGCGGATACAGGCACAGGCTCGCCAGGCCGTAGGCGAAGAGGATGTCGGCCGGCCACATGAAGAGATAGGCGTTGACCAGGCCAAAGGTGATCAGCACAAAGCTGCGCCGGTAATAGGTGCGCCGCGCGAGGGCCGGCGGGCCACTGCGCTCGAAACGCTGCAGGGAGAGCAGGGCGCCCGCGCCGAACAGCAGCGACAGCAGGGTGCGCTGGCTGCCCTCGAACAGCGTGTGCATCACGGTCCAGGCGGTGACCGGTGCGCCGGCGCGGTCCGCAATCGCCGTCGGGTAGTCGAAGAACGCCTGCGGTCCGGCGAAGGCCCAGATGTTCAGGAGGAGAATGCCGAGCACCGCGACGCCGCGCGCGACATCGAGCGCCTGGATGCGCTCGGCCTTGCCTACGGGTCCCAGGCTGGTCATCAGTTCCGTCATGGCGGGGATGATACGGGGATACAGGCGCCAGGGCGCCCGGTCAGGGCCGCTGGATCGAGCGCAGGTACTCGACCAGGCGATCGGTCATGGCCTGGGCAGTGGCCCGGCCGGGGGCTGCCTGCGGCGTACGCGCCTCGAGTTCGTAGCCCCATACGGGCATCTCGCGCGTGCCGTGCGCGGGCAGCACGGCACGGCCGTCGATGCTTTCGCGTACGCGTCCGGCGTCGAACGCACCCTGGTTGCGCGCCGCGATGTGGCCGAGATCGGGCACGGCAGCCCTGAGGGCCGGTGCCACGGGCCCGTCGCCCTTCGCCCCGGTGCCGTGGCAACTGCTGCAGAACTGCTGGAAGAGATCGGCGCCACTGGCGGTCTCGGCTGCTTGCGGGCCGGCAGCCTGTGCGGCGCAGCTGATCAACAGGACGGTGAGGGCAGGCAGGCATCGCATCGGCAAGCTTCCAGGATTGCTGGGGCCGCATTCGGCCACGGAGGCCATTGTGCCAAATGCCGGGGTGGGTGCTCCACGCCTGCGATGGATCCCGCTGCGCGGGATCAGCAGGCCGCAGTTGCATCCCGCTCCGGTATACTCGCGCGCTTTTCGCGCAGGATGCCCCGCCATGCTGTTCCGCAACCTCAGCCTTTACCGCCTCCAGCAGGAGTGGTCCGGCAGCGCGGCCGATCTCGAGGCGGCGCTCGCCACGCGGCCGCTGCGTCCCTGCGGTGGTTTCGACATGCAGACGCGCGGCTGGGTACCCTGCGACGGGTCTGCGGATGGCGCACTCGTCTACTCCCAGGGCGAACACTGCCTGCTCGCGCTCGGCCAGGAGCAGAAGCTGCTGCCGGCGAGTGTCGTGAACCATGAAGCAAAACAGCGCGCCGCCACGCTTGCGGCATCCCAGGGTCATCCCGTCGGCCGCCGGCAGATGCGTGAGCTCAAGGCGCGGGTGGCCGACGAACTGCGGGCGCGGGCGTTGACGCGCCGCCGGGTCACGTACGCCTGGTTGGCACCCGGCCAGCGCTGGCTGGTGGTCAACACCTCGAGCCTGAATCGTGCCGAGGAACTGGTCGAGGTGCTGCGCGACACGCTCGGCGGGCTGCCGGTGCAGCCGCTCGCCTCGCGGGAGGCGCCGTCTGCCAGCATGGCGGCCTGGCTCATGAAGGGCGGGCTCCCCGGTCGTCTTGGCCTCGATCAGGACCTCGAACTGCGCGCAGCCGAGGCGGGCGGTGCGACGGTGCGCTACCTGCGTCATGCGCTCGACGGCGCGGAGATTCGCCAGCATCTGGCGGCCGGCAAGCAGCCCGTGCGCCTTGGCCTCAGCTGGCACGACCGCATCAGCTTCGTGCTGCACCAGAACCTGCAGTTGCTCCGCTTGCGCTTCCTCGACGTTTACAAGGATGACCAGGCGCAGGGCGAAAATGCCGAAGAGCAGTTCGCCATCGATTTTGCGCTCATGACCGGTGAGCTTACGCAGCTCGTCGAGGAGTTGCTTGCTGCCCTCGGTGGTGCCGAGACGGCGCTGCGCCAGGCGGCCTGACGCTGCACCGGAGGATACGCTGCCCGCAGGGTCAGCCGCCCGTGTCCAGCAGCCCCTTGACGTGCAGCGCCGCGCAGCGGCCGAGCGCGCCGGGGTCGTAGCCGCCCTCGAGCGTCGAGACGATGCGTCCGTCGCTCCAGCGGGCGGCGAGTGCGGCGATTTCTGCCGTGATCCACACGTAGTCGTCGTCGACGAACCGCAGTGCCGCCAGCGGATCGGCGGCGTGGGCGTCGAAGCCCGCCGAGACGAAGATCATTTCCGGCCGGAAGGCGTCGAGTTCGGGCAGCCAGCGGGAGCTGACGGCAGTGCGCAAGGCCTCGCCGCCTGAGCCGGGGGCGAGCGGCGTGTTGACCCGGCGGCCACGCATCGACGGGCGCGCCTTGAACGGATAGAGCGACTCCTGGTAGCTCGAACAGAGCAGCACGCGCGGCTCAGCGGCGAAGATGTCCTCGGTGCCGTTGCCGTGGTGGACGTCGAAATCCAGCACTGCGATGCGCGCAAGCCCGGCGGAGAGTGCCTGCGCCACGCCGACCGCGACGTTGTTGAAGAAGCAGAAGCCCATGGCGGCCTCGCGTTCGGCGTG
Source organism: uncultured Chromatiaceae bacterium (assembly GCA_964592735.1). Lineage (GTDB taxonomy): Bacteria > Pseudomonadota > Gammaproteobacteria > Steroidobacterales > QUBU01. The sequence continues at coordinate 20,408 of CAZQGA010000004.1, forward strand.
GTGACCCGGCGGACGCACGCTGCAGAAGGCGTTGCGCGCCTGGCCGGAGAGCACGAGATCCGTCGCGTGGCGAACCGCGCCCGCGGCGCGCAAGGCAGCTTCGAGCGTCGCCGGTCCCATCCGGGTGTCCGGGTCGAGCGCGACCAGCCCGGCCTCTGGTGCCGCAGCGAACACACGTTCCACGTGTGCGGGCGAGTGCACGCGTTCGAGGTCGGCGCGCGTCGCCGCCGGCGCCTCGTGGTGATCGAGCAGGTCGAAAAGCCGCTGCGCCACCAGCTGGTCGTCGATGGCGCGCAGCCGGTCCGGGCATTCCGGGTGGCCGGCGCCCATCTCATGGCGCAGACAGGCCGGATGGCTGATGAAGGCAGTCGACACGGGTGCGGCACTTCCGCTAGCTTGCGGGTTCGCAGTCACGCTAGCACATCGTTCAAGCCAGTGGAGTCGCCCGTGCCCGCCAACCGCATGGCCAGTCTGTTCAAGCCGAAATCCGTGGTCCTCATCGGCGCGAGCGACCGGCCTGGTGCGCTCGGCACCGTCGTGCTCGCCAACCTGCGTGAAGCCGGTTTCGCCGGCCCGCTCTACCTCGTCAATCCGCGTCGGACGCAGATCGGCGATACAAAGGTCTTCGTCAGCGTCAGCGCACTGCCCGAGGCGGTCGACCTTGCCGTCATCGTCACCCCGGCAGCGACGGTGCCCGGCCTCATCAGCGAGTGCGGCGAGCGTGGCGTGCGTGCTGCGATCGTCATGTCGGCGGGTTTCCGCGAAATCGGCGAACCAGGCCGCGCGCTCGAGCGCGACCTGCTCGAGCGGGCGAGCCGCCACGGGCTGCGCATCCTCGGCCCCAACTGCGTCGGCGTGATCCGCACCGACATCGGCTTCAATGGCACTTTCAGCGCCAGCAACGCCTTGCCGGGACGCATCGGCATCGTGTCGCAGTCCGGTGCCCTGTGCACGGCGATCCTCGACTGGGCGCGGGTCAATGGCGTGGGCTTCTCGAGCGTCATCTCCACGGGCATCGGCGCCGATGTCGATTTCGGCGAGATGCTCGACTTTCTTGCCATGGATCCCGGCACCGACAGCATCATGCTCTACATCGAGGGCATCCATCGCGCGCGGCCCTTCATGAGCGCGCTGCGCGCCGCGGCGCGCATCAAGCCGGTGGTGGTGATGAAGGCAGGCCGCCACGCCGAGGGTTCGCGCGCGGCGATGTCGCACACCGGCGCGCTGGTGGGCGCCGATGACGTATTCGACGCCGCGCTCCGGCGCGCGGGCGTGCTGCGGGTCGCTGACTTCGCCAATTTCTTCGGCGTTGCGGCCACGCTCTCATCGGGCATGCGCACGACGGGCAGGCGCCTCGCCATCGTCACCAACGCCGGCGGGCCCGGGGTGATGGCTGCGGACCATGCCGCCGACCGCGGCCTGGCGCTGGCCGAATTGGTGCCGCAGACGCTCGCGCGCCTCGATGCCGCGCTGCCGGCGCACTGGTCGCACGGCAACCCGGTCGACGTGCTGGGTGACGCGGACGCTGCACGCTATGCGGCGGCTTTCGCGCCCTGCCTCGAGGATCCCGCGGTCGATGCGCTGATCGCCATCCTCACGCCGCAGGCACTGACGGATGCGGAAGCTGTGGCGCGTGCGCTGATCGCGGCGGCGCAGGGGCAGGCGAAGCCGGTCCTCGCCTGCTGGATGGGCGAGCCTTCAGTCGCCTCCAGCCGTGCGCTGTTCCGCGCCGCCGGACTGCCGGGCTACCGCACGCCCGAGGCGGCCGTCGATGCCTTCGTCGCGCTCAGCACCTGGGGTGAGAACCAGTTGCAGCTGCGCCAGGTGCGTGAGCCGCTGGCGCAGCGGGCGCCCGCGGACGTCGGTGCCGCGCGGGTGATCATCGAGGCTGCACTTGCCGCCGGGCGCAGCGTGCTGACGCTCACGGAATCCAAGGCGGTGCTTGCGGCGTTCCACATCGAGGTCGTGCCGAGCCAGCCGGCGCACTCGGCCGCCGAGGCGCTGCGGGTCGCCGAGAAGACCGGTTTCCCCGTCGCGATGAAAATCCTCTCGCCCGACATCAGCCACAAGACCGACGTCGGTGGCGTGCGCCTCAACCTCGCCGATGCCGGGCAGGTGCAGGCGGCCTACGAGAGTCTCATGACCTCGGTGCCGCGGCTGCGCCCCGCTGCCCGCATCGAGGGCGTGGTGATCGAGCCGATGGCCGGTGGCCGCGAACTCCTGTTGGGCGTCGCGCGCGATGGGGTCTTTGGACCCACCATCAGCTTCGGGCTCGGCGGCACGCTGGTCGAGGTGCTGCGCGATGCGGCCGTGGCACTGCCGCCGCTCAACCGGCATCTGGCCCGTGACCTCGTCGGCCGTACCCGCGCGGCGGAGGTGCTGGGGCCGTTTCGCGGCGCGCCAGCCGCCAACGAAGCTGCCGTCCACGACCTGCTGCTGCGGGTTTCGGAGATGGTCTGCGAGCTGCCCTGGCTCGTGGAAATGGACCTCAACCCGGTGGTGGCTGACGCCGCCGGCGTGCGTGCGCTCGATGCACGCATCGTCGTGCAACCGGTCGATCCCGCCTCGCGGCCCTACGACCACATGGCGATCCACCCCTGGCCGGTCGGGCTGGTGCAGCACTTCCAGCTCGCGCAGGCTGGCACCGTGACGCTGCGGCCGATCCGGCCGGAAGACGCGCTGATGGAGCGCGACTTCATCAACGGGCTGTCCGCTCGCTCGCGCTACCTGCGCTTCCTCTATCCCCTGGCGGAGGGCACGCCCGACATGCTCGCGCGGTTCACGCAGATCGACTACGACCGCGAGATGGCGCTCGTTGCCGTGCGGACGGTGGCGGAGCGCGAGGAGGAAATCGGCGTGGCGCGCTACACGACGCTGCCCGGGGGCGAGTCCTGCGAGTTTGCCATCGTCGTCGCCGATGCCTGGCAGGGACAGGGTCTCGGCAGGCGGCTGCTCGAAGCGCTGATCGCCGTGGCGCGCGAGCGGGGGCTGAAGACCATGCACGGGGTCGCGCTGCCGGAGAACCCGCGCATGCTCGCGCTCGTGCGCAGCCTCGGCTTTGCAGTCGACCCGGATCCCGGGGATCCCCGGCTGATGCGCATGCAACTCGCGCTCTGAGCCTGCGCTTTCAGTCGTAGCGCACGGCGAGTACGACGTAGCGTCCGGCGCCACCCGGGAGTTGCGCCTCGACTTCCTCGCCGACGCCTTTCTTCAGCAGCGCGCGGGCCAGTGGCGAGTCGATGCTGATGCAGCCGGTGGCCGCGTCGGTCTCGTCGGCACCGACGATGCGGTACTCGACTTCGCGGCCGTCGCCGCAGGCGAGGCGCACGCGGGCACCGAAGAACACGCGTCCGCCCGCCGGGGCCTGGCGCACGACCTGGAGTTCGGGCAGGCGCTTTTGCAGGTAACGGATGCGCCGGTCGATGCCGGCGAGTTCGCGCTTGCGGTAGAGGTACTCGGCGTTCTCCGAACGGTCACCCTCGGCGGCCGCGGCGGCCAGCGCCTTCACGACTTCCGCGCGTCGCGGCCAGAGCGCCTCGAGTTCAGCGGCCAGAGCCGCGTAACCCGCCGGCGTGATGTGCGGGGAGGACTTCGGCTGCGGTGGTTTCCAGCGACCCATGGGGGGGATAATAGGCAAAAGTAATGCTGTCATCCTTTCTGCCGGAGTGAGCCATGCGCCTGTACACCTTCACCGTCACGCCCAACAACCGCAAGGTTGAGGCCTTCGTGCGTCACTTCGACCTGCCCATCGAGATCCACCACGTCAGTTTCAAGGACCGCGAGACGCACACGCCGGAGTATCTCGCCATCAACCCGATGGGCCGGGTGCCGGCGCTGGTGGACGGGGACTTCCGGCTCTGGGAGTCGAACGCCATCCTCACCTATCTCGCCACCGTCTTTCCGCAGACGCATGCGCTGCCCACCGATGCGCGCGGCCGGGCGGATGCCGACCGCTGGCTGCACTGGCAGAGTTGCCACCTGATGCCGGCCATGGGCGCGTTGAAGGCGGCGGAGGAGAAGGACACGAGCACGCTCAAGCCGCTGTTTGCCATCCTCGACCGGCAACTGCAGGGCCGCGACTACCTGCTCGGCAGCCTTAGCGTGGTCGATTTCGCCATCGCCGCCTACCTCATG
>CAZQGA010000005.1:0-22877 GCA_964592735.1 uncultured Chromatiaceae bacterium
ATCGAGGCGATTGCCCCGCATGCGCATCCAGCCCCGCGGTCCACCCGCTGCCAGGGGCTGCAGCTCGCCATCGATGGCGAGCTGCCCGCCTGCCGTGGCGCTGCCATCGAGCCTCAACACCTCCCCGCCATCGCCGATGAACGCCAGGTTGATGGCTTCGAGCTTCACGCCGAGGTCCGGCAGCGCGAGGCTGCCCTCCTGCAGGCGCAGTGCGCCGACCAGTCGCGGAGCGTGCAGGCTGCCGCTGGCCGCCACCTCCAGCATCACATGCCCGGCGAGATCAGCCACATCGAGATCACCGGCCAGGAAGGGCACGAGTGGTGCAATATCGGGCCACGCGCCCGACAGGCGTGCCACGATCGGTGCATCGAGGCCGGGAGGTGCCTGCATGTGCAATTCACCGGAAAGCCGCTGCCCCTCCTCGCCCCGGATGTCGAGGCGCGCATGGCCGCTGTCGGCGCCCAGTTCGGCATCGGCCTCGACCGCTGGCAGGCTGGTGATCAGCGGCTCGTCGCCCCCGGTGTAGTAAAGCGTCGTACCCTGCTGGTGCCAGCGAGCTGAACCCGTGATGCCGCGCGCCGACAGGCTGACGGCCAGACTGGCATCTGCACGCCCCGTGACGGCGAGTTCCCCGCCGAGCCAGCGGTTGAAGCGGGCGAGATTGAGCCAGCGCAGTTCGAGTGCCAGAGCCGAGGCCCGCGGTGTCCAGCGCGCCTCGCTGATGCAGACTGACGTGGGTGTCTGTTCCCAGCAGTGCCCGCTGATCGCCGCCTGCGTCGTACCGAGGACCAGCTCAGGCTCGCCGGCAAGCTGCCAGGCACCGATGGCATCGTTGCTGATCGTCGCGGCGGCAAGCCGATGGTGCAAGAGCGCACCATCCCAGCGTCCGTCGCTCGTCAGCATGGCTGTCACCAGGCCACCTTGCAGTTCAGCCTGCAGATGATGCGCATCGAGCGTCCCGCTGGCGTGGGCGTGGAGATTGCCGAGCTGCCGGCCACCGGTGCGCAGGTCCCGCGCCACCCACCGCGCATCCACGCGCTGTGAGCGATCAACCTGCAAATGCAGTTCAGCCTGCGCCAGCTGGCTGTCATCGAACGCCAGGGCACGGATCGTGGCGGCCGCATCGATGACCGGGCGCATCCGGGTGCCCGCCAGCGTTGCACGGCCCGACAGGGCGCCCGAGAGACCGGGCCAGAGCACGGCAAGATCGGGTGCGACGAACTCGAAACGACCCGCAAGACGCTCGCCGATACTGCCGTCGGCACGCAGACGGTTCGCCCCGGCCCGCAGCTCGAGCTGATTGAAGCCGAGGGTGCCGTCAAGCCAGGTCAGCGCGCCCGATCCAACGAGCGGCCGTCCCATGAGGCGGCCCTGCAGCCTGGCGACATCGATACGCAGCGGCGCATCCGGCGCGGCAACCAGGTGCAAGCGACCCGACAAACGTCCGTCGAGCCCGGGACGAAAAGCCGCCGTATCGATGTCACTGGCAATGATATCGAGGCGCAGTTCCGCCCCCCCACCGGCGTCACCTGTGGCAAGGTCAACGCTGCCGTGTGCAGCAACGCTGCCAAACCCACCCGTCGCCTGCGCCTCCTCGACCACGACCCGCTGCGAATCGCCCTGCAGGCGGACGGTGGTCGTAAGCGGCGGCAACAGGCCACCACCCAACTCCGTCGCCAGCGTGGCCTGCCATCTCGCCAGACTGCCGACGAGCCGTGCCTGCCCGGTGCGCGCCTCGACGCGGCCAACCCCCGGCAGCTCGCGCGTGAGCACGGGCCAGCGCAGCTCCGCCTCCACATGCGGCGTTCCTGCCAGATCGTGCAGGCTGACGTGAACCGTGGCGCTTTCCGGCAGACGCAGCGTCTGCGCCACGACCATCTCATCGAGATCCCCACGTGCGGTGCCGGCGCCTGACCATTGCGGCCCGGCCAGGCTCCAGGTCACACGCAGATCCAGCGGCAGCGGTGGGCGGAGTTCGGCACTCCCGCCGAGTTCAACCACGAAGCCCGCATACCCGGCGCGTGCCGCATCGATGGCGAGTTCTGAACCCCGCAGTTCGCCCGCAAACCGCAGGCTGGTCAGCGTCCATGCAGCCGTGCCTCGCCGCAACTCCAGCTGTGGGACGACAATTTCACGCACCCGCATCGGCAATGCGGCACGCAGCGTCGGCATGATGAACGGCGCGTCCGACCCAGGTGGCCCCACGTCCACCAGCACCCGCGAAGCGGCCAGGCGCCAGATCCACAACTCACCGCCCAGCAGGCCCTCGGGACGGATCACCAGTTCGAAACCTTCAACCTGCACCTGCAGCTCGCCGGTGCGCACCACCAGCGTGTCGGCGTGCAAGCCACCACGGAGCGTGCCGCCCAAGCCCTCAAAGTGCACGACACCGGCGCTGAGCATCTCGGCCTGGCTTGCCAGCCAGCGGGCGCCCGCCTCCGTACCCGTCAGCAGCCACAGCACCACCAGCAGCCCGGCCACCGCGGTCAACAGCAGGCCCGCCAGCCAGCGCAAGATCACAGGTCCGGTCCCAGGGTGATGTGCAGGCGCCAGCTGTCCGGTGCATCGCTGTCCAGCGGGAACGCGACGTCGACGCGCACCGGACCCAGTGGTGAATACCAGCGCAGGCCGGCACCAACGCCGGTCTTCAACGTCACGTTGGCGAACTTGTCGAAGGCATTGCCACTGTCGATGAAGGCAGCGACCGACCAGTTCGGCGAAACCCGCTGGTCCAGTTCCACGCTGCCGACGAGCTTGTGACTGCCGCCGAGGACCTTGCCCTGGTCATCAGTGGGCGCCAGGGTCTGGTAGTCATAGCCACGTACGCTGTAGTCCCCACCCGCGAAGTAACGCACCGAAGCGGGCAGCGTGCGGAACTTGTCCTGCAACGTGGCGCCGGCTTCACCACGCAGCAGCAGGCGGCCCCCGCTCCATACCGGCACGATCAGTTTGGCAAAAAAATCTGCCTGCAAGAACTCCGAATCCGAACTCAGCCACTCGCTGGTGCCGCTGAGCCTGAAGGTGAGGCGATGGCCCTGGTCAGGCCGGGTGATGGCCAGGCTGTCGGGAACGGTATGCGTCCAGCTCAGGCCCGGGATCAGCAGGAATTCACGGCTGTCTTCATCAGCAATGGTGAAGTCTTCCACGCTGGCATCGATGAAACGCGTTTCGATCCAGCCTCCCGGCCGCCGCCGGAACTCCTTGAGGCCGACCTTGTAGGTATCGGCCCGCTTGGCTGTAGTGTCCTCATGCCGGTAGCCGGCATCGACACTCAGCCACTCCACCCGTGGGTCCTGGCGTGGCAGGCGGTAGCTCAGGCCCACGGTGGATTCGACCCGCGAGAGCTCGAGCTGGCTGTCGAGTTGATGTCCGGAGGCATTCAGGCGCCGGTTGGTGTAACCCGCACGGAACTTCGGCCCCTTGTCGGTGGAGTAGCCGACACCCAGGGTATAGACCTGCCGCTTCGCTGCCGTGAGCACCACCGACACCGGCACTTCCAGGTCCGGCGGCGGCTGCGGCTCCGTACGCAGGTCCACGGAAGCGAAATACCCCGTGGTCAGCAGGGCATTGTAGAAATCGGTGATCCGGGTGCCATCGTAGGGATCGCCCGGTGCGAAATTGACGAAGCGTTCCACGAGATCGGGCCGCACCACGTCCTGTTCAAAGCTCACTGCACCAAAGCGGTAGCGCGGGCCGGAGTCATAGCGCAGGGCGATATCCGCAGCGTTTTCCTGCGTATAAATATCGATACGGCTTTCCGGGAAGGCGCCGGCAAAGTAGCCCTTCTGGCGGGCCAGGTCCGCAAAGGCCTTCTTCAGACGCTCGTACGCAGGATGATCCAGCCGGGCCCCCGGCTTCAGCGGCTGGCTCTTCAGCAGGCGCCCGAAAGCGGCATCGCCTGCCGCCTCGCCTGCCACCGCGACATCAACCGACCGCAACCGCACCGGCTCGCCAGGATCAATGTCGATGCGCACGAGCCAGCAGCCTTGCTCCGCGGTGCTCTCGATTGCGATGGCCGGGTTGTAATATCCATAAGCCTCCAGGGCATCGCGAACCTCCGGGTCCGCTTTGCGAGTCAGCCGGCGGATCCGCCAGGACGGTGCATCGCAAGGCGCATCGGCGAGGGACAGGTGGGTCATCACGTTGTCCCTCAGGTCACCGCGCACGCCGTTGACCTGAACCTTGGCGGATGCCGGTGTCCAAGCAAGCAGGATGGAGCAGAGGAAGCCCGTGGCAATTCGTGGCAGACGCATTTTCCCTAGCATAGCGGCTGGACCAGGCGCCGGCACCGCCCGCCAGCCTGCCCAACCGGGCGGATACGCCCGCACGCGGCGCCGGCCACCCTGGCTGCTGGTGCTGCTCGGCGCAATTGCCGCACCAGCGATCGCCGCCGATGCCGGACCGCACTGGTCGCAGCTCGAATTCAGTGCCGCAAAATTCCTCATGTCGGCGCAGGCCGACATCACGGTACAGCGGCGCCCGGCCGCGGCGATCGCCGACAGCCTGCTTGCAACCCCCGAAGGCAGGCCCGTACCCGCGGGCCGTGAGGTACTGGAGCTGCTCTACCGCTTCCGCGGCTTTGGTCTGCAGTCCGTTGCCACCTTGTGGGCCGACCCGGACAGCGGCGCCAGCCTGCAGCGGACCGATATCGATGGCGGGTCCCGGCAGCGCCTGCGCAGCTACCGGTTCACCGACATCGGCGCTTATCACTTCAGCCGCTGGCCAGCCACGGAAGCGGAGAAATCCCTGCCGCCGGCAAGCTGGACCGAGCGCACGCAGGGGTTGCGTCCCTACCCGCCCCAAGTCACCGGCCGGCCGGTGACGGAGCCCACCATGCTGCTGTGGCTGGCTGCGGCCGGCCATTTCAGCCGTCCGGGCGACCACGGCGAGGTGCTCACCTTCTCGCGCAAGCAGGTGAGCCGGGTCCTGATCGACGTGACTGGCCGCAAGACCGTCCGCGTGGACTTCGAGGAGCAATCCGGCACCGGCATACGCCAGCGCAAGGGCAGCATCGACGCCATCGCCCTGCGCCTGCGCCCCCGCCCGCTCGATCCGGGTGGTGATGACGCTGACTTCGAGCTGCTCGGATTGCGCGGGGATCTCGAGTTGCTCATCGATCCAGACACGCGCACACCACTGCAGGTGAGCGGGACGGTCAAACTCGCCGGCCAGCTCACCGTACGCCTGCGCCGGGTTGTGTTCCCCTGAAGCATACCCCCCCCGGGGGGGGTATGCTGCCGATGCTGTGAACTGACGCATGGAGCGGTCTGCCCGCTTCCTGCATCCTTGTCTTCTGTCAAAACCGGATTGCCGCATGCGCGCCTGGGCGGGCCGCAACCGGCAACGGCGGCAAGGAGCAATCGCGCGTGGACTTCTGGCGCTTGGTGGGTGCGGACAACCTGGGCAGCTTCAGCGGGCCACTCCTGTGGCTCACGCTTGCCGCCGGTTGCGCCCTCGGCCTGCTTGCCGCCTGGCTGCGGACCCGCCACACCCACCAGCATCTGGCCAGGACGGGCGACGCACTCCGTGACAGTGAAGCCTGCAACCACGCCATCATCACGGCCATGCTCGACGCACACGTCACCGTCGATCGCCAGGGCAGGATCAGGAGCTTCAACCCGGCCGCCGAAGAGGTATTCGGCTGGCCAGCCGCAGACATCATCGGCCAGCCCGTACGGCTCCTGATCAACGGCGGCAGCGATGCAGACCGCCGCGACTGGGCGGCACGCAGTGACCGGCTGGTGGCCCTGCCGGCGGCATACCGCCGCCGGGTCCACCCGCAGGGCGGGCGCCGCCGCGATGGCAGCGTCTTTCCGCTCGAGCTGGCCATCAGCGAATTTGCCGCTGGTGGCCAGCAGCTGTTCAGCTGCACGGTGCGTGACCTGAGTGGGCGCTGGGAACAGGATGCACGCCTGCGCCACCTTGCCAGCGCGATCGAGTGCGCCGGCGATGCGATCGTCATCATGGGCCCCGACCAGGCGATCCAGTACGTCAACGCCCAGTACGAGCACCAGACCGGCCTCAGTCGCGATGAAATCATGGGCCGCCAGCTCGATGTCAGCATCGGCACCCGTGACGTCTGCGAGGAGATCCGCGCCGCCGCAGGCCAGGGCATACCCTGGACCGGCCAGGTCCGCACACAGCGCCGCGATGGCGGCAACTGTATCCAGGAACTGACCGTCACGCCGGTGCTGGATGGCGACGGCAAGCTCTCCGCCACTGTGGCCGTAGCACGCGACATCACCCGGCGCCTGGAAGCGCAGCTCGAACGCCGGCGCCTCGCCGAAGCCCTCCAGCACTGCGCCGACAGCATCGAAATCATCGATGCCCAGGGCCGCATCGTCTACGTGAACGCGGCTTTCGAAGCCCGCAGCGGCCAGCGCCTGGCCGAGATCCGCGGCAGCCGTCCCGAGGCCCTGCTCGACTTCAGCACCGATGCGGCGAGCTACGAGGAGATGATGCGCACGGCATACCGTGGCGGGCGTCCCTGGTCTGGCACGCTGCAGGCCCACACGCCGGATGGCGAACTGCTCGAGCAGGACGTCAGTGTCGCACCGATGCGCGACGAGCACGACACCATCACGGGCTACGTCATCGTCAAGCGCGATGTCGCCGAGCGTCGACGCCCGGGAAGCCGGATGCGCCAGGAACGCGAGCACCCACTCCCGCCGACTGTTCAAAGCGCCAGCCGAAGCAGATAATCGCCGCCGTTGTCGTGTGCGCCCGCACGGGGAGGAAGATCCATGAAGGCATGGCGGATGGCCGTTTTGACGGCGGCAATTGCATTCGCTGCAGCGTGCAGCAATCCCGAAGCCGACTGGCAGAAGGCCGAGGCCGAGGGCAGCGAGGTGGCCTACCAGGCCTTCCTCGACAAGCATCCCGAAGGCGAATGGGCGCAGCGTGCCCAGGCCGAACTCGACGGCATCCGCGACCGGCGCGACTGGGAAAATGCCCAGGTCGCCGATGCAGTCGAGACCTACAACAATTATCTGCTGGCACACCCGACCGGCGCCCATATGGGCGAGGCCCGCCAGCGCATCGCAGAACTCGAGGCCGAAGCCGCCTGGCAGACCGCTCAGTCCGCAGGGACCCGGGAAGCCGTCGACGACTTCCTCATCCGTTATGCCGATGCACCACAGGCCGAGCAGGCCCGCGCCTGGCTGGCCGCGCTGAACCCACCGCCGGCAACTGTACCAGCACCTGCGAAAGCGACGCCCCGGTCGGCGGCAAAAGCCCCGCCCGCCGTGGAAAAACCCAAGTCTGCCAAGGCAGCACCGGTGGGCAAGGGCAACGGTACCAGCCTGCCCAGGGGTGACTACCAGGTACAGCTCGGTGCCTACAGCTCACTGGACAAGGCACAGGGCGAGAAAGCCCGCATCGAGAAGCACCACAAGGCCGTGGTCGGCCCGCTCAGCATCCAGAAGCCTGCCGGTGGCGACAAGGTCTATCGCGTGAAGTCAGCCGGCATGACCGAAACGGCGGCACGCGCGGCCTGCCAGTCCCTGAAGCGTGCCGGCCAGGACTGCATGGTGGTGCGGCGCTAGCTGCTGCGGCAGGAGCCGGTGATGACCGACACCCGCCAGGATCTCGCCGACCTGCGCCGGGAGTATCGTTGCCGGCCCCTGCGGCGTGTCGAGCTCGACGCCGATCCGTTCGTCCAGTTCGACCGCTGGTTCAACGAGGCGGTCAAGGCTGCGGTGCCTGAACCCAATGCCGTGAGCGTGGCGACGGTTGCTGCCGACGGCCAGCCCTCGTTGCGCACGGTGCTGCTGAAGTTCTACGACCGCAAGGGCTTCGTCTTCTACACCAATTACGGCAGCCGCAAGGCGCGCGAGCTCGACGGCAATCCCCGCATCGCCCTGCTCTTCTTCTGGCCGGAACTGTTCCGCCAGGTGAAGATCCGTGGCCAGGCCGAACGTTGCAGCACGGCCGAAAGCCTCGGCTATTTCCTGCGCCGCCCACGCGACAGCCAGCTCGGTGCCTGGGTGTCGAGCCAGAGCCAGGTGATTTCCTCGCGCGCCGTGCTGGAACAGAAATTCGCGGAGATGAAGCAGAAATTTGCCGTGGGCGAAGTGCCCTTGCCTTCGTTCTGGGGCGGCTTCCGCGTCGTACCTGCGGAGATCGAATTCTGGCAGGGCCAGGAAAGCCGCCTGCACGACCGCTTCGCCTACACCCGTGCGAGCGGGGGCTGGCGCATGGAGCGGCTGGCACCCTAGCACGCCATCCCGGGATTCGCCTGTCGATCTTGCCGAAGACTGCCCGGAGGCGGGGTCACCGGACAAAGCGAATAACGTGGAGCGACTTCGGGGACCCCGCCGCAAGGGCGGTCCCATGCAGAAGCCTGACAACGACACGCCACACCCGCAGCTATACGGACGACACCGGAGGCCAGACACAGCCACCGGTGCCGTCCGAAGCTCAGAACCAGAAGCGCAACCCGGCCACCACCCGCTGATCGTGCACCTCTTCCCCGGCGGCACGTGCGATATCTGCGCTGTCGCCATGGATGCCCGCCCACTCGATGCCGACGTAGGGCGCGAACTCGCGCTGCCATTCATAGCGCAGGCGCAAGCCCACCGTGAGTTCGCCCAGGCCCGAGCCAATACCCGCCGCCTCATCGTCATCGCTCCAGGCTTCCGCTTCGCCACGCGCCGACAGGATCAGCCGGTTGGTCAGCAGCCACTGGTAGTCCCCAAGCAGGCGCAGGCCGAGTTGCCCACCCCTGCCCAGGTAGCCAGTGGCCTCCACATGCAGCCACTGCGGCGCCAGGCCCTGGATGCCCACTGCGACATACGTGCGTGACGCCTCGGCACCCGTGTCCTGGCGCAGGCCGGCGACGAGATCCCACCACGCCGCCACGGGGCGGCCATAGAGCAGTTCGGCGCGGTTTTCCACGCGTGAGCCGGAGACGTGCCCGCCTTCGTCGCGGAGCCACAGCCGGTGGTGATCGTTGCCCACCCACCCCATGACATCCCACCCCAGCGCATCCTTGCCGTCACGCTCCTGCCATTCGAGCTGCTCGACGTAGAGGTTGGTCATGACCAGGTCCTCCGCCATGTCAGCGTGCGCGGAATGCGCCAGCACCGGAAAAGCAGCGGCACGCTCCTCCGGGGTGACCGCTGGTGCTGCCGCGGCCTGCACTGCGATACACATGCTGGCCAGGGCCAGCGCCAGATACCTGGATTCAGCCATGGTCGTGGCCCTCCTCGTCGACGATGACCTCGCGGAACATGCCGAGCGCCATGTGCAGCATCAGGTGGCAGTGATAGGCCCAGCGACCAAGCGCATCGGCGCTCACGCGATAGCTCAGCACCTGGCCAGGCTTGACGCTGATCGTGTGCTTGCGGACCTTGAACGTCCCGTCCTCGTCCTCGAGGTCGGACCACATGCCGTGCAGGTGGATGGGATGCTCCATCATGGTGTCGTTCACCAGCCGCAGCCGCAGCCGCTCACCGTAGGTGAAGCGCAGCGGCTCTGCCGCTGCGAAAGGCACGCCATTGAAGGACCAGAGGTAGCGGTGCATGTGCCCGGTGAGATGCAGCTCCACCGTGCGCCCCGGCTCGCGTCCGTCGGGATCGGTGAAGCGGCTGGCAAGGTCAGCGTAGGTCAGCACGCGCCGGCCATTGTCGCGCAGGCCGACACCGGGATCATCGAGGCGCGCTGAGGGCTGCTCCACACGCATGTCCACCGTATAGCCATACTCAGTGGCCGCGTGCTGCGGCGGACCCGCCGGGGCAGCCATCATCATGTGCCCGGCGTGCTCATCATGGCCCGCAGGCATGTCGTGGCCGGCATGCTCGTCCTGTGCGTCACGCCCGACAGCGGGAGCGGCCGCACCATGATCGCCATGCCCGCCGTGGCCCATGTCCGCCATGGTCAGCCGTGCGCGCGGATCCGGCTTCGGCACCGCAGCGCTCATGCCGATGCGCGGCGCCAGCGTGCCGCGGGCATAGCCGCTGCGGTCCATGGACTGCGCGAACACGGTGTAGGCTTCCGCATCCGGCGGCGCGACGACGACATCGTAGGTCTCACCAGGCCCGAAGCGGAACTCATCGACCGTCACCGGCTCGATCGGCTGCCCATCAGCGGCGATGACGGTCATCGGCAGCCCCGGGATGCGCACGTCGAAAAAGGTCATCGCCGCCGCATTGACGAAGCGCAGCCGCACACGCTCGCCAGGCCGGTAGAGACCCGTCCAGTTGCCGGCTGGCGTCACGCCGTTCGTAAGATAGGTATAGGTGCCACCGCCCACGTCAGCCATGTCGGTCGGGCTCATCCGCATGCTGCCCCAGGCGGCGCGGTCGGCAACCGTGGCACCCAGGCCATCGCGGCGGACATCGCGGAAAAAGTCCCCGACGGTCTGCTGCCCGAAGTTGTAGTAGTCCCCCTGCACCTTGAGCTTCTGGACGATGCGCAGCGGATTTTCGTCACTCCAGTCGGAAAGCATGACGACATGGTCGCGCCCGATTCCGTCGGGATCGCCGTTGCGGGGCAGGACGATCAGCGGCCCGTAGACGCCGAGCAGTTCCTGGAAACCCGAGTGGCTGTGGTACCAGAAGGTGCCCGACTGGCGCACGCGGAAGCGGTACTCGAAAGTCTCGCCCGGCGCGATGCCGGGAAAGCTGAAGCCCGGTGTACCGTCCATCGCCGCTGGCAGGAGGATGCCGTGCCAGTGGATCGACGTCGTCTCGGCGAGCCGGTTGGTGACGCGGATGCGTACCGTGTCACCCTCACGCCAGACCAGGAGCGGTGCCGGCAACTGGCCGTTCACCACCATCGCGGTGCGCCGCCTGCCGGTGAAATTCACGCTGGCCGCGGCGATGGCCAGGTCGAAATCGGTGCCCGTGAGCACGCCGGGTGACGCGGCGAGGCTCGTGTCGGCTCGGGCACGCCCGGTGCCGGCAACACCCGCCAGGGCCATGCCCTGGACGAAGCGACGCCGGTTCAGCCCGCCAGGGCTGCTGGATGGGGACTTCCCATCCCGATGAATGATCATGATTACCCTCCTCGATGTGCAAACGCGGAATGCAGGCGCGTCGCGAGGCGGGCTAGTTGTTCAGGCTGCAGAAACGGATGCGGACTGGTGGGTCGGTTCCGCCGCGGGGGGCGAGACCACCGGGAATTCCGGGGCTCTGCCCGGTCCCGGGCACGATGAGGATCGTCTGCGTCGGCACGGCTGCCGGTGCCGGCGGCGTCACCACGTTGGCAGCGCTGTCCGGCCCGCAATCGAGCGCAGTCATCACATGACAGGGCATGTCCATGCCTGCGCCGGCATGCGGGCAGTGCGCCATGTCCCCAGCAAGCAGCGCCGCGAAGGCGGGCTGCGCGAGGAAACCGAGCCAGGCCACCAGGGCCAGTGCCCAGGCGCGCCGCCGGACCAGGTGCCGGTATCGCAGGATTGTCAGCAGGGACGCGGCCATGACGCCGCCGATGGTAAAGACCCCCGGCCGGGAACGCCAGCTAAACGCTACACATCTCGGGTACTGGCGGAGCGCCCCACGCCTGGCAGTCCGTTTTGCGTTGCGGCTATTGCCTTGGCCGGCCGGGGTTCTACTATGACCCCAGGCATGACGGCTGGACCAGCAAGGTCGTTATGGACACCAGGAACAACCACCCTGTGACGCCCGCAACAGGTGCCAGCGCACTGACCCGTTTCTGTCGTGACCGCGTTCTCGCGCGCCTGGCGCAACTGGAGCACGGCCGGCTCACGGTGAGCGATGCGCTGGGCCAGGCCGGATTCGGGCCCGGCGACAGCAGCCGGGTGCAACTGCACGTCAGCGACCTCTCCGCCTACACGGACATCGCCCGTGGTGGCACCATCGGTGCCGCCGAGTCCTATATGCGGGGCAAGTGGACCGCGGACGACCTCACCACACTGGTGCGGCTGATGGTGGCCAACCGCCGCACGATGGAAGGCATCGACACCGGTGTCATGGGCCATGGCGCTGCCCTCGACCAGCTCGCCCACTGGTGGCACCGCAACACGCGCCGACAGGCACGGCGCAACATCGGCGCCCACTACGATCTCGGCAACGCCTTCTACGCCCTGTTCCTCGATCCCACCATGAGTTACTCGGCCGGGATCTTCCCGGCACCGGCGAGCAGCCTGGAGGAAGCCGCCGTCCACAAACTCGACGTCATCTGCCGCAAGCTCGCGCTCGGGCCGGAGGACCACCTCCTCGAGATCGGCACCGGCTGGGGCGGCCTGGCACTGCATGCCGCCGGACGCTATGGCTGCCGCGTCACCACGACGACGATCTCACAGCGCCAGCACGAATTTGCGCGCACCCGCATCCACGATGCCGGCCTCGCCGGGCGCGTAACCGTACTCGACTGCGACTACCGTGATCTCGAGGGCCGGTTCGACAAGCTGGTCTCGGTGGAAATGATCGAGGCAGTCGGCCTCGACTTCCTGGACGGCTACTTCCGCGTCTGCAGCGCACGCCTGCGGCCGGGCGGGCGCATGCTGCTCCAGGGCATCGTCATCGCCGACGAACTCTACGCCCATGCGCGCCGCTCCGTCGATTTCATCCAGAAATACATCTTTCCCGGTGGCGCCCTGCCCTCACTCGCAGCCATCCAGGCAGCCGTAGCGCATGACACGGACCTGCGCATGGCGGGGCTGCAGGACATCGGCGAACACTACGCGCGCACCCTGCGCGAGTGGCGCCGGCGCTTCATGGCGCAGCTTCCTGCCGTCCGCCGCCTCGGCTACGGGGAGGAATTCATCCGCATGTGGGAGTTCTACCTCGCCTACTGCGAGGGCGGCTTCCTCGAACATGCCATCACCGACCTGCAACTGCTCTTCGAAAAGCCCGGCGCCGGCCCGGCCGCCACCTGCTGAGCGGTGCGGCGCTCAGTCCTGCGCGTCGATGAATCGCCGCGTGATGCTGCCGTAGGCATCGATGCGCCGGTCGCGCAGGAATGGCCAGCCCTGGCGCTGCCGCTCGATGTCGGCAAAGTCGATTTCCGCGATCAGCACCGCCTCGCGATCGACCGGGCCGCGGGTGATGACGTGGCCATCCGGGGCCGCCAGGAAGCTCTGCCCCCAGAACTCGATGCCGCCGCTGCCGGCCGGATCCGGCTCGAAGCCGGTGCGGTTGGTGGCAACGACGAAACAACCGTTGGCGATGGCGTGCGCACGCTGGATCGTCTCCCAGGACGCGTGCTGGCGGGCGCCGTGCGTCTCCTTCTCCTCCGGGTGCCAGCCGATGGCCGTCGGGTAGATGAGGATTTCGGCACCCTGCAGCGCCGTCAGGCGCGCAGCCTCCGGATACCACTGGTCCCAGCACACCAGCACGCCGAGGTGGCCGGCTGCGGTGTCATGCACGCGGAAGCCAAGGTCGCCCGGCGTGAAATAGTACTTTTCGTAGAAACGCGGATCGTCCGGGATGTGCATCTTGCGATACTTCCCGACGAGGCCGCGCGCACCATCGAGCACGACCGCCGTGTTGTGATACAGGCCGGGTGCCCGCCGCTCGAACAGCGACAGCACGATGGCCGCACCGCTGTCGGCAGCCAGGCGCGCGAAAGCCTCCGTGGTCGGTCCCGGGATCGCCTCTGCGAGGGCAAACTGCCCGGCGTCCTCACTCTGGCAAAAATAGCGTGAGCGGAACAGCTCCGGCAGGCAAACCAGTTGTGCGCCCTGCTGCAGCGCTTCAGCGGTCAGCTCCAGCGCATGCTGCAGATTGGCAGCAGGATCGGCGCCCATCTGCATCTGCACGAGCGCCAGCTTGAGCTTCTCCATCAGCGCCTCCTCAGCCCGGGCTGCAGTAGGTGGTCTCGTTGAAACACGCCGTGTACTGGTCGAGGATCTGCATGCCGACGCCAGGACGTACCGTGCCCGCATCGATCCGGCGGCGCACCAGCTCGCTCATCCGGCGGTTGAGGTCGTTCGGGAAATACTGCACCTGCGCCAGCATCTCATGCACGGTCATGCCGGGAATCTGCTTCTCGATCCAGAAATTGCCCGGCTCCTCGGCATCGGCATACACGCGCACCTCGGCGACCCGCCCAAAGAGATTATGGGTGTCACCCATGATGTCCTGGTAGGCACCGACCAGGAAAATGCCGATGTAGTACGGCACATCTGCCTGCAGGGCGTGCACCGGCAGGAAGCTCTTGTCCTCCAGCGCCGAGATGTAGTGGCTCACCTTGCCGTCTGAATCACAGGTGAGGTCGACGATCACGCCACGGCGCTTCGGTTGTTCCTCGAGCCGGTCGATGGGCATGATGGGAAAGCCCTGATCGATGGCCCAGTGATCGAGCATCGACTGGAACACGGAGAAATCGCAGAGGTAGAGATCCGTGAGCCGCTCCTTGAGCTCCGCCAGCTCATCGGGCACCGGATCGAGTTCTGCAGCGAGCAGGCCCGGCAGGATCTCACGGCAGACACACCAGTACAGGCGCTGCACGGCTGCCAGCTGGTCGAGCGCCAGGTAGCCCAGCGAGAACAGCTGGTCGGCCTCATTGCGGGCGTCCTTCGCATCGTGATAAGCCTCGAGCAGTTCTTCCGGCTTGTCGGGCCGGCGACGCAGTCCGTCGAGGATCTTCTTCATGCTCTTGACGGTCTTGTGCGGCTTGTCGGGCAACTCGCCCTCCGGCACCTGGTCAGGCCGGTGGGCACCAAGCACGGGCACGATCAACACGGAGTGATGCGCGGTGATGGCACGGCCGCTCTCGGAAACCAGCACCGGCGGCGGCACCTCACGGGCATCGCAGACGTCCTTGACCGCATAGACCACGGCGTTGGCATATTCCTGCAGGCCGTAGTTGATGCCGTCCTCGTCACGGGCGTAGCCCGTGCCGTAGTTCACGCCGAGCCCGCCACCCACATCGAGATGCGTCACGCCGATGCCCTGCTTCACCAGGCTGACATACACCTGACAGGCCTCGGTGACAGCCTTCTTCAGCACCTGGATGTCGGCACTCTGGCTGCCCAGATGGAAATGCAGGAGCCGCAGGCTGTCCCGGCAATCACGCCGCTCCAGTTCCTGGACCATGCGCAGCAGCTCGGGGATGGCAATGCCGAACTTCGAGCGGGCGCCCGCCGACTCGAACCAGCGCCCCGAGCCCTGGGTGGCCAGGCGGATGCGCACCGCCAGCTTCGGCTTCACGCCGGCGGCATCGGCCAGTTCGAGCAACTGTTCGAACTCGGCGTACTTCTCGATGATGGGCAGGACCTGCTGGCCGAGTTGCTGCGCCGAGAGGATCAGCTGCAGCATGGTGCGGTCCTTCACGCCATTGCAGAGCAACATCCGCCCGTTGTCGATGTGCGGCAGCGTCGCCACCAGCTCCGCCTTGGAACCACACTCCAGGCCCATGCCCCAGGGCTTGCCGGCGTCGAGCACTTCCTCGACGACCTCGTGCATCTGGTTGACCTTGATCGGATAGACCCCGCGGTAGACGTTGCCGTAGCCGGATTCGGCCACCGCTGCGGCAAATGCCTCATTGAGCCGCCGCACGCGGGCACGCAACACGTCCTGGAAGCGGATGACGACCGGGAAGCCGGTGTTGCGACGGCGGATCTCGGCGACCACCTGCACGATGTCGATGGCGAGGTCGTTGCCAGGCAGCGGGCGCACCGCCGCATGGCCGGCTTCGTTGATGAAGAAAAAGCCCTCGCCCCAGGCATCGAGTCGATAGAGTTCGGCCGACTGCCCGACGGACCACGGCTCGGCAGCTGCAGGCGGGGGCTCCTCCTGCGCGACAGCACTGCTGGGTGACTTGACCATTCCTGGAATCTCCCTGTCCCTACTGGCCGAGCACGCAGGCGAAAATGAGCGGCGCCACGATGGTGGCATCCGACTCGATTATGAACTTCGGCGTTTCCGCGGCAAGCTTGCCCCAGGTGATCTTTTCGTTCGGCACCGCACCGGAATATGAACCATAGCTGGTGGTCGAATCGCTGATCTGGCAGAAATAGCCCCAGCGCGGGATGTCCCGGATCTGCAGGTCCTGCTCGAGCATGGGCACCACGCAGATGGGGAAATCGCCGGCGATGCCGCCGCCGATCTGGAAGAAGCCGATCGAGTGCTGGCGGCAGGTGGCCTGGTACCACTTCGCGAGCATCATCATGTACTCGATGCCAGTGCGCACCGTATGCACGTTCTTCACGTCGCCGCTGATCACGTGGCTCGCAAAGATGTTGCCGAGCGTGGAGTCCTCCCAGCCCGGCACGATGATCGGCAGGTTCTTCTCGCAGGCTGCCAGCAACCAGCTGTTCCGCGGGTCGATCTGGTAATACTGCTCAAGCTTCCCGGAGCGCAGGATGCGGTAGAGGAATTCATGGGGGAACCAGGCCTCGCCCTTTCGGTCTGCCGACACCCACTCCTCGAGCACGGCTTTCTCCAGGCGGCGGATCGCCTCTTCCTCCGGAATGCAGGTGTCGGTCACGCGGTTGAGGTGCCGTGCGAGCAGCGCCTCCTCATCCGCCGCGGAAAGCTCGCGATAGTGCGGGATACGCACGTAATGGTCGTGGGCAACGAGGTTGAAGACGTCTTCCTCGAGGTTGGCACCGGTGCAGCAGATGGCATGCACCTTGTCCTTGCGGATCATCTCGGCGAGCGAGAGACCCAGCTCGGCCGTGCTCATGGCACCGGCGAGCGTGACCAGCATCTGCCCGCCCTGGTCGAGGTGGCGCACCCAGGCGTCGGCCGCGTCTATCAGCGCCGCGGCGTTGAAGTGCCGGTAGTGGTGGTGGACGAATTCGCTGATCTTGCCCATGGTGTTCATCTGTCTCATCTGGTTGGTTGGCTGGCCGTGGCCGCAAGCTTAGAGCAAGCAGCCGCCCTGGTTAACTGTCACGCAGCCGGCACCTGCTGCGTCAGGCAGTGCAGGGTACCGAGCCCGACGACGATGTCACGGCAGTCGACCGGCACCACCCGCCGCCCGGGGAAGCAGGCGGCAAGCGTCGCCGTGGCGACCTCGTCCTGCGGGCAGCCGAACACCGGCAGCAGCACCACGCGGTTGCCGATGTAGAAGTTGGCATAGCTCGCCGGCAGGTATTCGCCGTCCCGCTTCACGGGCACCGGCATCGGCAGCTCGATGACGCGCAGCGGACGGCCATCGGGCAGGCGCATGGCCGCGAGGCGCGCGCGGTTGTCGCGCAGCACGGGGTAATTGACGTCCGCCGGATCGTCCTCCAGCACCGTGACCACGGTGTCCTCGGCAACGAAGCGCGTGAGGTCGTCGATATGCCCGTCGGTGTCGTCACCGACGATGCCGTCGCCGAGCCACAGCACCTGGCTCACACCGAGGTTTTCCCGCAGGCGCCGCTCGATCTCCGTGCGCGAGAGCTGCGGGTTGCGGTTGGGATTGAGCAGGCACTGCTCGGTGGTGAGGAGCGTCCCCGCACCGTTCACCTCGATGGAGCCGCCCTCCAGAATCATGTCCACGGAATGCAACGGCACGCCGAGCGCAGCCGCCATGTGGCACGGCATGGCGTTGTCGAGGTCGAATGGCGGGTACTTGCCACCCCAGGCGTTGTAACCGAAGTCGAGCGCCAACAGCGGCGCCTCGACACCGGGCCGGGTGACGAAGATCGCGCCGTGGTCACGGCACCAGGCGTCGTTCGTCGGCTGCCGGTGCAGGCGCACGCGCTGCAGGTCGGCCTTGCCGGCGAGCAGGCCTGCGACATGGCGTTCGTGGCGCTCGTCGAGCACGTTGATACGCACCAGCTCGCCCTCGCAGAGCGCGCCCACGGCCCCGGCGAGCGCACGCTCGGCGGCAGCGAGGGCGCCCGGCCATGTGTCCGTATTATGCGGCCATGACAGCCAGGTCGCCTGGTGCGGCGCCCACTCCGCCGGCATGCGGTAGCCGCGGGCGGCAGGTGTCTCGTTGCTGGCAATGGTGCTGCTGGGCATGAGGGGTGCGGACCCGTGGCAGGTGGCCCTCGGCGGGCCAGGATGGTGGGCGCGGCCGCCAATTGACCGCGGGAAGGCCGCGCACTATAGGTCAGCGGTGGGGGGTGTCAATACATCCGGCCACAGCCAGCCGGCCGGCACCGGCCCACGACGTCACATCGCTCAGGGTGCGGTCGTATCCAGGTAGCGCGCAAGCAGTTTTTTGAAGCTCGCGTAGTCCCCGCCCTGGAGCAGGCGACCACGGGCGACGTCACCGGCACTCGCGCCGACGAGGAAGCTCGGCGTGCCGCTGGCCCCCACGGCACGCGCGGCCGCCACGTCGGCGTCGAGCTGTACCTGGTGGCGGTCGGCCGCGCGGCAGGCGGCGAAAGCTGTGGCGTCGAGGCCGAGGCGCTGTGCGTGTGCTTCGATATCCGGGTCACGCAACTGGCCGGCCGCTGCGAACAGCGCATCGTGCATTTCCCAGAACCGGCCCTGCTCGCCAGCACAGGTTGCTGCAATCGCCGCCGGACGCGCACGGCTGTGCCGGCCAAGCGGAAAATCCCGCGCGATGTAACGCACCTTGCCAGCGTCGACGTAGTCCGCCTTGAGCTGCGGCCAGGTGTCCTGCGCGAAGGCCTGGCAATACGGGCATTCGTAGTCGATGAACTCGACGATGGTGACCGGCGCCGCCGGATCGCCCCGCATCGGCTGGCCGGCGATATCGATCTGCGGCAGCAGGGCAGCCAGGTCGGGCGGCGGCCGGCTGGCCCGGTTGCCAACGCCGAGGCTCGACCCGTACACCGGTGTCGCCGGCGCAGCTGGTTCCGCCCAGGACGGTACGGATGCAGGCCCCGGCGCCAGCAGCAGGATCGACAACAGCAGCCTGGACATCGGCGAGGACTCCCGCGTGGACTGGCACCGAGTATACGCAACCACAAGCCAGCCGCCGCGAAGCCGATTCACCGGCTGACAGCCGGATCGGGATCCGCGATGAACCCCGTGGCCAGGCTGGAAAGCGGGACGGCGCACACGTCCTGCACGCAGCAGGCTGGGCTAGAATCCCGACGGATCTCCCTGTCAGGCGTATGGATGCACCGGCATCTTGGTAATGCAGCAACGGCCCTGCCGGCCGCCCTGGTCGCCGCCGCGAGCCTCGCGCTCGGCGGTTGCTTCCAGTCCGTGGGCGTCACCGACGACCCGTCGGCTGGCGCTGCGATCCCGCCTGTCCGTACCACGCCGGTACCCGATCCTGTGCGCGCGCAGATCGTCTTCACGGCGCTGCAGATGGTCGGCACACCCTACAAGTTCGGCGGCAGCACGCCGGCGGGCTTTGACTGCAGCGGCCTCGTCCAGTACACCTACCGCAACGCCGGACTCAGCGTGCCACGCACCTCGCGCGAGCAACTCACCACCAGCTCACCCGTGGAACTGGCGGCAGCCGCGCCGGGTGACCTGCTGTTCTTCCGCAGCAAGGACTTTTCACACGTCGGCATCTATCTGGGCGATGGACGCTTCATCCACGCGCCATCCACCGGCCGGAGCGTGGAGATCACGAGCTTCGGGGAGAACAGCTACTACCGCGACAACTTCGTGCGTGCCGGCCGCATGCAGGGTGTGACAGCGGCAGCCACCTGCAGCGCCGGGGCGGACGGCAACTGCTAGGGTTGTCGTCTCAAGGTAGCTGCTCAGGAAACGCGAACACACAACGCCCGTTCGTTGGTGCTGTAGGACAGGTCGGTCGAGCGCTGCTGGCCCTGGCGCAGGCTCACGTACCAGGCTTCCGTGGAACCGTCGCGTTCGGCACTCCAGAACGCGCTTCGGCTGAGGCGTATCAGGTCGGTGGCGGGCTTGCCAACATTGTCGACCCAGGGCTTTGAGTCGTCGTACAACGACTGCAGCTGCGCCACCGAGGGCAGTTGCCAGCCACCGCCCAAGGAGCCGCACCAGGCGTTCGCCTGGTTCCAGTCAAGGTCGGATCCATTATCCTGCGCCGCCCAAATCACCCGCTGGGCGCAATCCACGACCCCAACCTCGGCGCGGTGGAAGCGGCCAGACGCGCTACTGCAACCGGAGTAGGGATCGGCACCATGCTTGGTCTGACCTTCCCCCGCAGAACTGCGTGCCGCCTCAGCCTGGCCCCAAGCTGCGCCGCCGGCCAGCAGCAGGCCCAGCATGACCGCAAGCAACCCCGCCGTCATGAGGTGAACAGTTCGCATCCTCAGCTCTCCTGTCGTATGTTCAATCCGCCCGCCAAACCACGCCAGCGACACGGCCTTCCTCAGGCCGGCTTCAACTCCCCCGCGCCGTCCTCGATGTACGGCAGCCAGCCGATGCCGAGGAAATGGACATCGATGTCCCCCGCCTTCGGACGCACAATGATTTCCTTGAGCGGCTCGGTCTGCGCATCGAAGCTGCCGGCGAGACGGTCGAGTTCCTGCTGGAACTGCGCCTGCAAGGCGTCCCTGTCGGCCTGCACCTGGGCGAGGGTTTCGTCTGCCCGTGTGACGTCGCCGGACTCGCGCATGACGCTGCCCGTGCGGCGCACGGCGCTGCCGACGCGCGTGGCGGAACCGAGCGAACGGCCGCGGCCGAAAATCGCGCCGAGCGCGGCGGTGCCAATGGCCAGGGCGGCGCTGATCCTGGCATCCGTCACCTGCTCAGCCTGCCGCTCGCGCGCCTGCCGGGCCCGCAGTTCGCGCGCCTCGATGGCGCTGAACTTGGCGGCATACTTCTGCTTCAGCTTCGCGGCGTCGAGGTCGCGCCGCTCGTTACCGGACTGTTGCAGGCGGATGCGGAACTCGCGCTCGCCCTCCCCCGGCTTCGATGACTCGCCGAGTTTCTCGCACTTGAAGAGCGTGAGCGCGCGCTCGACGCCGAGCCAGCGGCGCAACTGGCGGTCCCACTCCTTGTAGCTTGCCGCCTGGGCCATCGCCGCGGGCGTCTCACCGAAGGCGGCGTCGGGCTCGGCGTCCGGCTCGAGGTCCTGCGCGCGCACGGAGAACTCTTCGGCGGCGGACCAGTCGATGCCGGCCGCGCCATCGCCGGGCAAGGCCGCGAGCAGCAGTTCGCGGCGCTCGTTGACACCGAGTGTCGCGTTCACATAGCTCACGGTCGCGGCGGCCATCACCCGCGGCTGGTAGACGAGCCGCTCGCCGGCATGAGGCAGGCGTGCGGCAGGCACGAAAAACTGCTTCACCACCGCCGGCAGCACCGGCCGGGAGGCGACGGCACGGGCCTGGGCGGGCGCTGCGGCCGGCGTTGTCGCGGGCAGTTCCGCCGGCTTGCGCGATTGCATCAGCCGGCGGATCTGCTCGCGGGTCAGGGGACCGGCGAGGTAGCTCATCACCCAGCGCGTGGCGAAGACCTCGGGGCGCTCCTCGTTGACGTTGTGGAGCAGGAACTGCCGCTTGCCGAGGCCGGCCAGCGTCTGCTCCAGCGCCTTCGGATCCAGCCGCTCGCCGCCCGCGGCGCCCAGCAGGCCGTCGAGCACCCGGGCCTTGTCGCGCTCGGTCTGCAGCCGGCCGATGAACCAGGTGCCGGCATTGGCCAGCCCCTTGTAGTCCAGGTCGACAGGGTTCTGCGTGGACAGCACCACGCCCAGGCCGAAGGCGCGGGCCTGCTTGAGCAGCGTCAGCAGCAGCAGCTTGGTCGGCGGGTTGGCCACCGGCGGCATGTAGCCGAACACCTCGTCCATGTAGAGGATGGCGCGCAGCGAGGGCGTGCCCGGCTGGCGGCGCATCCAGGCGATCAGTTCGGCGAGCAGCAGGGTGACGAAGAACATGCGCTGCGCATCGTCGAGGTGCGCGATGCTGAGCACCGAGACGCGCGGCTGGCCCGCCGCGGTGAACAGCAGGCCATCGGCCGACAGCGGCTCGCCGCGGGTCCAGGCGTCGAAGCCCGGCGCCGCCAGCAGGTTGTTCAGGCGCAGCGCCAGCGCCTGTCGATCCGCGGCCGGGTAGAAGCTCTCGAGGTCCAGCACGCCGACCCGCGCGAACGGCGGCTTCTGCACCAGGCCGATGAGGCCGGCCACGTCGAGCGACTGGCCCTGCTTCCAGGCGCCGTCGAGGATGGTGGACAGCAGGATGTGCTCGCGGCTGGTCATGGGATCGGCGGCCACGCCGAGCAGCGCCAGCAGGCCGGTCACGGTGCCCTGCAGGCGCTCGCGCCAGAGGTCGGCGTCCTGCGCCAGCTCCGCAGCGGGCGGCGCGAAGGCCTTGAGCACCGAGATGGGCAGCCCCGCGGTGCTGCCCGGCGTGTACAGCGCGAAGTCCGCCGCGGCGCGCAGCGCGCCGATGCGCGCGGGCGACTGGCCCCAGGCGGCGAGTCCCTTCTTCCAGGCGGCGGCCTGCGCGGCGGCAAAGTCCGCGGCCGACTGGCCGGCTTCCGCAGCCGCGCGCGGATCCACCCAGGGCCCGAAGTCGCCGGGCGCGAGGTCCGGGAAGGTGAGCAGCAGGTTGCCGAGATCCCCCTTGGGATCGATGGCGATCACCGGGATGTGGTCGATCGCCGCCTCTTCGATCAGGCCGATGCCCAGCCCCGTCTTGCCGCTGCCGGTCATGCCGATGATGACCGCATGCGTGGTGAGGTCCTTCGAATCGTAGAGGATCAGGTCTTCCGCGGGCTTGCCGCTCGCGGTATCGACGCGCTTGCCGAGGTAAAAAACGCCGAGTTTCTCGAAATCCTCCATGCGCGCATCATACGACAGCCGCATGTACCCGCATGCATTGACAGGACCCGCTGCCCGGCAGAACGATAGCGACCCGGACCGGCCAACAGGAACAGACCATGCGGTGGGAAGACGGCAGGCGGAGCGACAACGTCGAAGACCGGCGGGGCATGCCCGCCCGTGGTGGCCTCGTGGGCGGCGGCATCGGCACCCTGGTGCTGGTGCTGCTGCTGTCCTGGTTCTTCGGCGTCGATCCGGCCACGCTGCTGCAGAACATGCCAACGGAGCCGGTAAATGCACCCGCTGCCGGCACGTCAGTACCGCCGCCCGGCGAGGACCCGCAGGCCGACTTCGTCGCCACGGTG
>CAZQGA010000006.1:0-22184 GCA_964592735.1 uncultured Chromatiaceae bacterium
ACAGCATCATGCCGCGCGGGTTGCAGCCCGTGTATGGCTGACGCAGCAATTCGAGGTAGGCAACGATGTGCTGGTCGTAGGTGATGATCCCCTGGAATTCCTGCAGCAGGTTGAAAGCAATATCCGGCTGCCAGCTGGTGATGGCGTTGCGCAACTCACCGAGGTTGTCGTAGAGGCCGAGTATGCGGACTTCGTGGCCGTCCGATTCGAGCTGCACCCGGACGTCGTACTCGGTTTTCCACTCGTTGATCTGCTGCTCGGTGCAGCCCTCCAGGCTCGCCGGAGGCACGAGGCTTTCATGGGTCAGGATGAGAATGCGCAGCTTCTTCATAAGGCATATCGTTCGCGGCCTCGCCGCACGAAGTCAAACAGGATGCGCTCGAGGAAGACGAACAGATGTCGCTGCGTCACACGCACGGAGCCCACGACGACGAGATCGAGCTCACGGGCCCGGCCAATCACCATGCGCATCACATGATGGACCAGATAAGGATGCAGCTGGGAACGGCGGACGAGCAGCCGGTGGAGCTGTGGCCTCATCTGCCGGATGAACGTTGCGGCCGGCGGCTGGCCGGGATTCTCATAGCGCAGGCCGAACACCTGGCGCAGGCGCCGATCGTAGCGCCGCGCATCCGTGCGGTCCTCGTCAGCGAGCTGGTCATGGTAGTGCTGACGCAAGGTACGGCGGTTCGTGCTGAGCGGCTCGATCACGGCGCGGGAACGCACCGGCGGCGACTCGGCCCGGATTTCATCCATCAATTCATCGACGTAGCGGAGCTTGCGCAGCGCGTGCCAGCTGCGGTAGTCCGTCCGCCAGGTTGAATTCGGCGCCAGCCACACCGCAAAGGTCTCGGCGAAATCCTCGGTGGGATGGCTCTGGGCGTACCAGTGGCCGAGGTGCATGACGTAGTTGTGGCTGGTCGTGCGCGGCGCATAGCTCGTCGGGTACGGCCGGGATGCCGGCCCGAACACCTGGCGCCAGCGCTTGCGTCGCCGCAGCCGGTAGGCGTTATCAAGGGCATGCCCGGTCTCATGGCGCAGGATGCGTGCAAGCCAGCGCGCATTGCCACCCTCGACCTCGTGCATCATGCGCCGCTCGAGCCGGGCCAGCCGCGGATGCGCCAGATAGAAGGGGATCGCGATGCCAGGCACCCCGTCCGGGCAGAACCACTCATCCGCCAGCCAGAAATGTGGCCGGAACATGAAGCCACGCCGCTCGAGTTCCTGATCCAGGCGCGCAAGCGCCGGCGCCAGCGGGCTTTTCTCGAGGATGAGGTCGAGATCGCAGAAGCGCAGGTCGAGCAGCGCCTCATCGTTGAGGTCTGCCCACCACGCCTGCGGACGGCGGCGCGACGCCTGTGGCTTGTGGCCAGCCTTCGGGGAGCGCGGCGGCCGGCCCGCCGCCGGTCTGGCCTGGCGGCTGGCTGCTGATCCACCTCGTCGCTTTTTCGCTTGCTGACGCTGGCCGCCCGCCATGCTTGGGTCACCGCTGTTGGTGCAGCGAGTCTAGCAGCCAGACGCCGCGCCACCGCAGGTGGCCTGGCGACGGCATAGAAGAGCGGCGGGCTGCAGCATGTCGCTAAAACGCCACAATAATCAAGCGACCTGCAGAAAATCGATAATTAATGTTGCTTTTATTCCAAACCACAAGTAACATCGCTCCGTCGCTGGGGGTTGGACGTGGCGATATTGCAACAGCAATATAACCCGAATGCCTGGCGGTAATGTTGTTGTCAAACTGTATGCAAGGAGCAACAAATGAAACTGATCAATACCGCCGTGCTTGCCGCTGCCGCCCTGGCCGTGGCACCGGCCTTTGCAGGGGATAATCCGGCATGGACCTGGGGTCAGGTTAACTACTCCCAGGCAAGCTCGGTTGACGAGACCGCGGACAGCTTTGGCATCGATGCCAGCATGGGCATCGCCGATCTGTTCCACGTCCAGGTCGGCTACTTCGATGGGGATATGGGTGCAAGCGGCCCCGAGTCGGATTATGACGGCTGGCGGCTCACCGCAGGCGTGCACCCGCACATCGGCGCCAACACCGATGCCGTGTTCAATATCCGCTATACGAGCCTCGACATCGATGACACGAATGAGGATCTCAATGCCTGGGGCCTCAGCGCCGGCCTGCGCCACATGCTGACCGACAAGTTCGAGATCAACGGCGCGATCAACTGGGATCGCTACGACATTGATCATGACAGCACCGACTTCACCATTACGGGCTGGACGGTCGGTGGCCGCTACCTGGTCACTCCTGAGTTCTCGGTGGGTGTCAGCTATTCGGACGCTGACGTCCGTGGCGCTGGCTACGGGTACTTCGGCGGCGGCAGCACGAACATCGACCTGCGCTACCAGTTCCCGGACTTCCTGTAAGTCATTGAGCTGCCGCCCTCCCGGGCGGTGCGCAAGAGACCCGACGCCGGCCGCAAGGCCGGCGTCTTTTTGCGGGCCGGGGGCTGCCATGCTCCTGCCTGACCAGCGAGCCGGGTAAACTGTACCCTCTGGTTCCCCAGGCACTGCCCAAACGCATGAGCCGATTCAAGGCCGCCAAGAAGCTCGATGCCATCGATGCCCGGCTCCTCGCACTGGAGGCCGAACGGCGTCGGCTGGAACAGCAACTCTTCGACCAGGAAGTGGGCGAAAACGAACGCCGGGAGCGCTATCTCGCCCTCGCTGACGCTGGCCAGCGCCGCCAGCTCATGGGCCTGCAACGTGAAATTCACGAGATGCGCGGGAAGCAGAGCGCAGCCGCGGTGAAATACTGGGGTACTGTCGTCACCGAGACCCACAGGAAACTCGATGACCTGCGCGACACCTCGCCCCGTTCCGCCTGGCGCCGCGGGGTCTGGTACGACATCCTCACCATCCTCTGGATCCTGGTTGGCGGCGGGTTCTGGGCGTTCAGCTGGGCCGGGGCCATAGCCGGTGCCGTCTTCACCGCCGCCTGGGCCCCATTCCTCGCCCGCGGCCGAGAGCGCACCCGCATCAGCTCCATCCGCAAGGGCGAGGAAATCCTTCGCTCGGCAGCAAACGAGCTGCGGCTCGCCGAGCATGCGACGGAGACCCAGGCATCAGGACCGCCCTTCTCGGCTGCGGAAGCGCTCTCCGGAAACCCGGACAGCCGCTGACGGATCCCGGCCCCAAAAAAGACGGGGCTCCTCTGGAGCCCCGTCGTACTTTCATCAAAGCGTGGACCAGGCGTCAGGCTAGGCTTTTGCAGCGCGCTCGCTCTGCTGGCGCTCCTTGGCAATACGGCGGGCCGGGCTAAGGATCGCCAGGACGATCATGATGACCAGTGCCGCCACGGCAAGGCCAATTTCCGTCGCATACTTGCCTGGCTGCACCCAGATCTCATCGATGTGGCCCCACTTCTCGAGAATCTCCACCACGTTGTAGGCGATGATCCCGGTCGGGATGGCATAGCGGACTGCCGGCGCCATGCGCTGGTACCACCACAGCCGCTGGCCCAGATACACGGCCCAGATCGCGAAGATACCGCAAGCCGCCAGCGTCACCGGGGAATCGGTACCGAAAAAAGCCGGGTTGTAGAGGACCAGCAGAACGAGGTAGCAGAACCAGGTGACGTAGATCGTCTCCATGGCCACGATCACCGACAGATTGCGGGTGGCCACGGCACTGCGCTCGCCAGGACGCATGTGCAGATTGCGGTGCAGCCACATGAACAGGTTGCAGCGGGTGTCGGGGTTATTGAAGAAGAAGAGCAGTGAGGCAAACAATACGCCGATGGAGGACAGCATTACCCGGTACTCCGGCAGCGTCTCCTTCGCCCCCCACACGATCGGTTCGACCTTGAGATCCTGGGCAACGTAGACAAAGCTGAACTCGATCCAGGCGAGCCAGATCAGGCTGCCGCCTGCGAAGCCGAGCAGGGTCTGGCCGTTCTCGCCCCTGCTGCGCCCCATCCAGACCATGATGGCACCGATCAGGCCGATGATGAATGAGGCCAGGAAGACGTGCTCCTTGAACCAGGAGTGCTCCATCATGTACATCACATAGTGGCCGACGCCCTGCCAGCCGAAAACGACGAGCAGCGCGATGATCGCCGGAAGGGGCGCCTGATAGTACTTTTGGATTGCCGTAGCCATGGGAAATTCCCGTCTGTGAAATGGTTATCACGGTAGCGTAGGCCAGACCCGGGCCCAGCGAAAGGGGCAGAGGCTGCGGTGAATTGCCGCGGACAGGAACCCCGAAATCCAGCTGGGCATCGATGCCACCGGCATTGCCGGCCGCACCTGGCGCAGAGCGCTGCAGCACAGGGTATGGCGGTAGCCGGCCGGCTACCGGGCCAGCTCCCGCAGCATCTCGGCCATGGTGATTGCCTCCCGGGAAGCCAGGCGTCCGCCCAGGCGCTTGCGCAGGCTTCTCCTGATGCGCTCGGCACGGCTGCGCGGGTTGTTGGCGGGCAGATCAGACGGCAGCGCGCGGAAGGATTCACAGGCCTCGTCGATGCTGAGCTGCCGCAGCTGGACATCGGCGAGAAAGCAGGCGACCCGTGCGTTCCAGGACTCCTTGTTGCCCCAGTAGTGGATGAACCACGGCTCGGCCGCCTGTAATTGGCGATCCCGGTCGAGCGACTGGCTGAGGCTGAACTGCTCGAGGAACGCGCTCTCGACCCCGGCCGCACACAGGGCATCGAGGCACTCCAGTGCGTCAGCCAGCCAGGACTCGGCACGCTCGGCAGGCAGGGCAGCAATACCCGCATTCCACATGCGGCTCTGGGCCGTCACAGGGAAGCGACCAAAGGTCCGGCCCACAGCCTGCAGCCGCAGCTCGCGGCCCGAGCCGCCGCGCGACCCAAGTTCATATTCCAGGCGGTGCATGAAGGCCTTGCCGGCATCAAGGGCAGCACAAAAATCCGCCAGACCGGCATTGCAGGCGACATCGCCATCCAGGTACACCAGGTTACCCGGCGCCAACCGGGCGACGTGCTGTATGGCACGGATCTTGATGCGCCAGAAATAGCCATGGGGCGCACGCCAGGCAGTGAGGGTCGGCGCATCAATCTCGACGATGCGGACATGCTGGCGGATCCATCGGTAATACTGCGGCTGATCGGTAACGATGAAGATGCCCGGCCTGTCATCACCAGCAGCCTGCGCAAGGATGCTGATCGCCGCGAAATTCACCTGGCGATGCACCGACTGGCGATTGCCAATATCGAAGGTCACGAAATTGGTGGTCATACGGGAAACGGTACCGGTGTTGCGGTTCTGGTGATCCGGTTACGAGACTTCCGCAACCGGGATGTGGGCCCCCTGGACGTGTACCTGACCTGCCATTGACGAGCGCCGTGTAATCGGCGAACGAACCACATCAAGCTGACTCCCGGCACACCGCACCATCAGCACGGATGGTAGGCGATCGGGTGGTGCGCGGATACTCCCACGCCAGCCCCGCAGGCCCATGGCTGCCGGGGGGCTGCATGGGAACCGGGTGAGCTGACTGCTGGCGCATCCCCGCCACCGGCAAGTCCGCCGCCCACGCTGGCTCAGCTGGCCGAACGTGAAGCCGCAGCGCGGTCTGTTGCCCGTGCCCGGCGACGCCTGGTCTCGACATCGGGCAGGAAACCGGCGAGCAGGCCGATGACGGGCAGGAAGGCGCAGAGCTGATAGACAAAGTCGATGCTGGTGGCATCCGCCAGTTCGCCAAGCACGGCAGCGCCAAGGCCGCCCAGACCGAAGGCAAAACCGAAGAAAAGCCCTGCCACGGCACCAACACGTGCCGGCATCAGTTCCTGGGCGTAGACGATGATGGCCGGGAATGCCGAAGCGAGGATGAAGCCAATGGGTACGCTCAGCACCCCGGTCCAGAACAGGTTGACGTGCGGCAAAGCCAGGGTAAACGGCAATACGCCGACGATCGATATCCAGATGACGGCCTTGCGCCCGATGCGATCGCCGATCCAGCCGCCGGTGATGGTGCCGGCAGCTACCGCGGCCAGGAAGACGAACAGATGCAGCTGGGCGCTCTGCACCGACACATCGAACTTGCTCATCAGGTAGAAGATGTAATAGCTGCCCATGCTCGCCATGTAGAAGAATTTCGAAAAAATCAGCGCAAGGAGTACGGCAATGGCGAGCACCACCTGCCGGTGCGGTACCGGCGCCTGCCCAGCCGTATCTGCCCGCCCCGCCTCGATCCGCGCCAGCCCGTGGTGCTGGTACCAGTGCCCAACCCTGGCCAGCAGGAACATGCCGAACAGGGCGATAAGCGAAAACCAGGCGACGCTCGACTGCCCGTAGTTCATGACGACGAACGCCGCCAGCAGCGGGCCGAGGGCCGAGCCGGCGTTGCCGCCCACCTGGAACAGCGATTGCGCCAGCCCATAGCGTCCACCCGCAGCCATGCGTGCAACGCGCGATGACTCCGGATGGAACACCGAGGAACCGGTACCGATCAGCGTCGCCGCCACCAGCAGCACGGTAAAGTTGTGGGCCCAGGCGAGCAGCAGCAGACCACCGAGCGTGAAGCCCATGCCCACGACCAGCGAATAGGGCTTCGGCCGACGGTCGATGTACAACCCGATCAGCGGTTGCAGGACGGAGGCCGTGATCTGGAAGGTGAACGTAAACAGGCCAATCTGGCCGAAATCCAGGTCGTAATTGGTCTTCAACAGTGGGTAGATCGCCGGCAGCAGCGACTGCATGACGTCGTTCAGCAGGTGACAGACGCTGATGGCAGCAAGGATGCCAAACGCCGTGCCCTCGGCGCTGGTGCTGCCGGGAGGGGTGGAAGTGGGGTTCACGGAATGGGTGCTGGCCCGCTCGGGTGGGCGGGCAGACTAGCAAAGCAGGGGTGCAGGCGCCACGGTCGCAGCACCTCAAAAAATGTGCGGCAAGCCGCTATCCAGGGAGCCTGGCATAGCGATAAGATAGTAACCAATTACTTTCTTTTGGCTGCCGGTCATGAACGAACCCTCCAGATACCTTCCAGCCGAGGAACGGCGCGCGGCCACGGTAGACGCCGTGGTCGAGCTGGCCGCCGAGCAGAACCCGAGTGACATCACCACCAGTGCCATCGCCCAGCGCATGGGGCTGACCCAGGGTGCGCTGTTTCGCCATTTTCCCAGCAAGGACGCGATTCTCCAGGCCGTCATGTCCTGGGTCATGGAACGCCTGCTCGACCGCCTGGAGCAGGCTACACAGGGCGCCCCCTCCCCGCTTGCCGCCCTCGAGGCGGCCTTCATGGCGCACATCGGCTTCGTATCCGAGCACCCCGGCGTGCCACGGATGCTCTTCGGCGAGTTGCAGCGGCCGGGCGAGACCTTGCCGAAACGGGTCGCGCAGACCCTGGTGCAGCGTTATGAGGAGCGGCTGCGGCGACTGCTCGAAACCGGCAAGGCACAGGGCGAGCTCGATGCGGCGCTGGACGTGGACGCCGCTGCCGTCCTCTTCCTCGGCACCATCCAGGGCCTGGTGATGCAATCCCTGCTGGCCGGCGACGTCGCCCGCATGAAACGGGATGCGGCCGGGGTATTCGCCATCTACCGGCGTGGCATCGAGGTGGGGCGATGAACCTGCCTCGTCCGCAGCGGCGCACGCTGGCACTGATCGCCGTCCTCGTTCCGCTGCTGGCACTCTTCATTTACGTCGCGTTGCGTTCCGGCCCGCTGGCACCCGTGGACGTCACGGTCACCACCGTCGAATCACGGGCCATCGCGCCCGCGCTCGCAGGAATCGGTACGGTACAGGCGCGCTACGCGTACCGGATCGGCCCGACCTTCCCCGGGCGCGTCCTGCAGGTCAGCGTCGATGTCGGTGACAGTGTCGCAGCCGGCCAGCACCTGGGCGAGATGGATCCGGTGGATCTCCACGAGCGCATCCGCGCCCAGCAGGCCGCAATCAAAGGCGCTGCAGCAGCCCTGCGTGAAGCCGAAGCCCGTGAGGACTTCGCACGCTCACAGGCACATCGCTATGAGCAGCTCCTGACCGCGCACAGCGTCAGCGAGGAAGCCGTCGCCGGCAAGCGACAGGAACGCGCGGTGGCCGAAGCTGCAACGGGCGTCGTGCGCGAGGATATCCGCCGCCTGCAAGCCGAGCTCGAAGCATTGCGGGCCCAGCGCGGCAACCTCATGTTGACGGCACCGGTGGCCGGACTCGTGGCTGCACGTGACATAGACCCCGGAACCACGGTGGTTGCCGGCCAGGCGGTGGTGGAAGTCATCGACCCGGCAAGCCTGTGGATCGACACCCGCTTCGACCAGATCAGTGCCGCCGGACTGAGCGCCGGCCTGCCGGCGCAGGTCGTCCTGCGTTCACGGCCTGGCGCACCACTCGCCGGCCTGGTGTTGCGCGTCGAGCCCCGCGCCGATGCGGTGACGGAGGAAACCCTGGCCAGAATCGTCTTCGCTTCCCTGCCCTCGCCGCTGCCGCCGCTCGGCGAACTGGTCGAGGTCACCGTACAGCTGCCGGCGCTACCCGCCGCGCCGACCATCCCGAACGCTGCGATCCGCACGGTCGCTGGAGAGCGCGGGGTGTGGAAGATCACCGGCAGCGACGCCAGCTTCGTGCCGGTTGCATTCGGCCGTGCAGATCTCGACGGCCATGTGCAGGTCATCGACGGCCTCGTCACGGGGGATCGCATCATCGTCTACAGCGCCCTCACACTCAACGCACGCAGCCGCATCCACGCCGTCGAACACCTGCCCGGGGCATCTCCGTGATCAGCCTTGCCGGGCGCGACATCCTGCACGCCTGGGGCAAGTTCATCTTCACCGGCGTCGGCCTGGGCTTGCTGATCGGCGTGACGCTGACCATGGCCGGCGTCTATCGCGGCATGGTCGACGACGGCCGGGTGCTGCTCGACAACAGCGGTGCGGACCTCTGGGTGGTACAGAAGGACACGCTCGGCCCTTACGCGGAGTCATCGAGCCTCCCCGATGACCTCTGGCGCAGCATCCGCGGGATGCCAGGCGTGGCGCAAGCCGCCAACGTCACCTACCTGACCATGCAGGTCCGGCACGGCGACCGCGACGTGCGCGCCATGGTGGTTGGCATCACCGCGGGCGAGCCGGGCACGCCCGGCTGGCCACCACAACTGGTCGCCGGGCGGCAGATCACCCGCGGGCATTACGAGGCGGTGGCTGATCTCACGACGGGCTTCCGGCCCGGCGATGTGCTCAGCATCCGCCGCAACCGTTACACCGTCGTGGGCCTCGCACGCCGCATGGTTTCCTCCAGTGGCGACCCGATGGTGTTCATCCCGCTCCGCGATGCGCAGGAGGCACAGTTCCTCAAGGACAACGATGCAATCCTGATGCAGCGTCGGCGCACGGCTGCGAACCCGGCCTTCAACCGCCCCGGCGTACCGGACCTGCTCGATGCGGTGGTGGCTGCCCAGACCAGCAACAGCTCCGTCAACGCCGTGCTGGTTCGCATCCGGCCCGGGTTTACACCCAGCCAGGTCGCCGAGCCGATCCGCCGCTGGAAGCGGCTCACCGTTTACGACCGCAGCCAGATGGAGGACATCCTGATCGGCAAGCTTATCGCCACATCGGCGCGGCAGATCGGCATGTTCCTCGTCATCCTCGCCACGGTCAGCGCAGCCATCGTCGCCTTCATCATCTATACGCTGACGATGGACAAGATCCGCGAGATCGCCGTGCTCAAGCTCATCGGCACACGCAACCGCACGATTGCCGGGATGATCCTGCAGCAATCGCTGGTGCTTGGTGCAATCGGTTTCGTCGTCGGCAAGATCAGCGCCACCTTCGCTGCCCCGCTGTTCCCGAAGTATGTGCTGCTCGTGCCAGCCGACTCGATCATTGGCTTCATGGCCGTAATGGCAATCTGCGTGCTCGCGAGCCTCGTCGCCATCCGTGTGGCACTCAAAGTCGATCCCGCGGTGGCCATCGGCTGAGCATCATGGGCACCCGCGGCATCCGCATCGAGAACCTGAGCAAGCGCTTCGGCAGCGGTGACACGGCGGTGCTCGCCCTGAAGGACGTCAACATGGAAGTCGCTGCCGGCGAGGTGGTCGGCCTGATCGGACCCTCCGGCTCGGGCAAGAGCACGCTGCTCAAGTGCCTGGGTGCGGTGATCGACCCCACGGCCGGCCGCATGGTCCTCGACGACACGGTGATCTATGACGGCGGCTGGAAGCTGCGTGACCTGCGCGCCCTGCGCCGCGACAAGATCGGCTTCGTCTTCCAGGCGCCCTATCTGATCCCGTTCCTGGACGCGACGGACAACGTGGCGCTGCTGCCAATGCTGGCCGGCGTGGCGAACGACGAGGCCCGCCGGCGCGCACTCGACCTGCTCACTGCGCTCGATGTCCAGCACCGCGCGCACGCCATGCCCGCACAGCTCTCGGGCGGCGAGCAACAGCGCGTGGCGATCGCCCGCGGCCTGGTCAACCGGCCGCCGGTGATCCTCGCCGACGAGCCGACCGCACCGCTCGACTCGGTGCGTGCCATGGCCGTGATCCGCATCCTCAACGACATGGCCCGGCGCTTTGAGACAGCCGTCATCGTCGTCACCCACGACGAGAAGATCATCCCGACCTTCAAGCGCATCTACCACATCCGGGACGGCGTGACCCGGGAGGAACCCGGCGCAGGCCGGGATCCCGGCTGACTTCACGCCACGACGCGATGCGCGATGGCGTCCGGCAGGTTTGCTTGGCATGATAGCCGGCTCATGGGTGCCGGCAGATCATCTGCCATCGCCTCACCCCCGGAGAATGCCGATGAATACGCGCATCGCCAGCAGCCGCTACCACTCCCTGTCCATTGCCGGCCACTGGCTGACGCTGGCCCTGTTGGTGGGCGTCTATGCACTGATTGAACTGCGCGGCTACTTTCCCAAGGGGAGTGACCCCCGCGAAACGATGAAGGCCTGGCATTTCATGCTGGGGCTCACCGTATTCGATATCGCGCTGATCCGCCTGGTGCTGCGCCACTTCTACCGCACGCCCGCCATCACGCCACCGCCACCGGCCTGGCAGAACCAGGCATCGCTCGCGATGCACCTGGCGCTGTATCTGTTCCTGGTCGTCATGCCATTGCTCGGCTGGCTCACCCTCAGCTTCAAGGGCAAGCCAATTCCCTATTTCGGGCTGCACATGCCGGCGCTCGCCGCACCGAACAAGATGCTCGCGGAGGATTTTGAGGAAATCCACGGGACCATCGGCAATATCGGCTACTACCTCATCGGACTGCACACGCTGGCAGCCCTGTACCATCACCATTTCATGCGCGATAACACCCTGTTGCGCATGCTGCCGGCGCACCTGGCGGACAAGCTTGCGGCGCGCGTCGGACAGCGGACTTCCTGAACCCGGGAAAAAGGAACGCACCATGAGCCATACCGGAGGAATATTCCTTGCACTCGCCGCCGCCCTGCCGATCGCGCTGGCAGCCACGGCCACGACATCGCTAGCGCATGCCGCGCCGGAGGCAGCGCCGATGGCCCTGCTCGGCGTGATGCAGAAACTCGGCCAGGACATGCAGGCCGTCACGGGCGCAATTGCCCTCGAAGACTGGGCGCGGGTGGCTGAACTGGCACCGGGCATCGCCCGCCATGCCGAACCGCCGCCGGAGGAGAAAGCGCGCATCATCGGCTGGCTCGGGCCGCGGGCCGGCAACTTCCGCGGCTATGACGCACAGACCCACGAAGCAGCAACCGTCATGGGCGAGGCTGCCAGCCGCAGTGATGGCAAAGCCGTGATTGCCGCCTTCGCGCAAATCCAACAGAGTTGTCTGGGCTGCCACCAGGAATTCCGCCAGCCATTCCTCGAACACTTCTACAGGCAGCACTGAGGCCGCCATCACGGCAACCACGGGCGAAGCTGGCGACTGCGGGCACGCGAAGCCACGCGTGCGCTGCGTGCTCGTCGGGCCGGTGCAGCCGCTCGGCCGTACCGTCAGCGGTATCGCCAAGCAGCCGGTGCAGGGCCTGTGCCGGGTCGGGCTCCTCGGCCTGGCCGGTGACGAGCAGGCTGATTTGCAGGCCCATGGCGGCATCGACAAGGCTGTGCACTGCTATGCGTGGTCGAACTACGACTACTGGCGCAGCGTGCTGCCCGACCAGCCGCTGTGGCACGCACCGGGCGCATTCGGCGAGAACCTGAGCCTCGACGGCATCGACGAGCACGGCGTGTGCATCGGCGACCGCTGGCGCATCGGCACGGCGCTCGTCACGGTGACGCAGGGCCGCCAGCCCTGCTACAAGCTCAGGCTGCGCTTCGGCGTGGCAGACATGGCCATGCGCGTGCAGGACACGCTGCGCGCCGGCTGGTACCTGCGTGTACTCGAACCCGGCATGCTGCAGGCGGGCGATGCCTGCGAGCTGATCGAGCGCCCGCATCCGGACTACAGCGTCGCGCGCCTGCTCGCGCTCATCCGCGACCGCGAAACCCGCGCCGACCAGCTCGACGGCGTGCTCGCCCTGCCGCTGACGCCGAGCTGGCGCAAGCTCTTCGAAAAGCGACGCCAGAGCGGGCAGGTCGAAAGCTGGCGGCGTCGGCTGTCCGGGGAATAGCGTCCCTGGTCTCAACCAGCCAGCATTGCACTGGCCGTGGCGCTCAGCCCCGAATGGCGGGCGACCAATGCCGGTACAGCCGCTGCGCACTGGCATCGAGCAGGAACCCCAGTCCGCCGATCAGTACGATGGCCGCCATCAGCTCCGAATAGGCGAGCCGGTCGCGTGTATCGAGGATGAAATAGCCGAGGCCCGAGCTGACACCAAGCATTTCGCAGGGAATCAGCGCAATCCAGATCATGCCGATTGCCACCCGTGTGCCGGTCAATATATGCCCGAGGATGCCCGGCACCACGACCCGGCGCAGCAGTTCGAGGCGTGTCGCACTCAGGCTGCGCGCAAGCAGCAACCAGCCCGGGTTGAGCTGGCGCACACCCGCTGCGGTACTGAGGATGACCGGCCAGACTGCCGTTATGGTGAGCAGGAAGTAGATGGGCGCATCGCCGATGCCAAAGGCCATCACGGCGATCGGCATCCAGGACAGTGGTGAAACCATGCGCAGAAACTGGAAGGCGCTGCCAGTGATGCGGTCGAGCAGACACGAACGACCGACAGCGACGCCGACCGGCACACCGATGGCAAGCGCCGCCAACAGGCTGAGCAATACGCGCTTCAGGCTGGTGAGACTGTGTGCTGTCAGTTCGTTCTGCGCGAGCAATGCGTAAAGACTGCGGAACGCCTCGCCTGGTCCAAGGACCTCAGCAAGGGGTACGCTGCGGCCCAGCCAGTAGCTGAATCCCAGCCACAGCCCGAGCAGAATGACGAGGCCAAGCAGACTCAGGCTGGCCTGGACAGCCGGGCGCAGCAGCGAGCGGGCAGCCGGCAGAGTTTTCGCGGTTTGCACCCTGTCCATGGAGAAATACCGGTTTGCGCCATCCGCTGGCAGGCTGCCAGCTTCAGGCGCTGACCAGTTCCTCGCGGGTATGCCCTTCGGGGAGACCGAAAGCCGTCATGCCGCCCAGATCCGCGATGGCCTTCTTCACGAAGCGGTCATCGACCAGGTCACGGGCAACGAACGCCGGATCAAGCCCGGTGAGGAAATCGCTCTTCCCCTCGACATAGGTCGACCTCAAGAGCGTCACCAGCGTCTCGGTATAGCTCGGGTAGGGGTAGGGCTGGAAATCGATACGGTGCTGATGCCATTCCGGATGACGGATCGCACCGGCGGCAAGGTATGCCGCCTCATCGCCCGGTGCAGGCGCCAGCACCCGGGCGAGCGTTTCATGACTGTGCGGGGTATAGCGTCCGGCACCATCGCGGGCGAGCAGTTGCGAGGTTTCCTGGCGATGGCCGCGAGCCCAGGCCTGTGCCTGGACGAGTGCACTGACCACCTTCTGCGACCACGCGGGGCGCTCCACGAGGTCACGCTCATGCATCTGCACCAGGCAGCAGGCATGGCTCTTCCAGACATCACCCGTAAAACGCAGCACTTTGCCAGCCTTCAGGCCTTCGGCTAGCGCCACGAAAGGTTCGGCAACGATGAAGCCGGCGATCCGCCCTGCTGCCAGTGCCGGCGGCATGTCCGATGGTGCCATCACAATCAACTTGACCTGCTTCGGCCCGGGTGTGCCGCTGCCAACCGGCGTGAGGCCCTCCTGGCGCAGGAGATACTGCAGTACCACGTTGTGCACGGAATACCAGAAGGGAATGGCTACCGTCGTCCCGCCGAGGTCAGTGAGGCGGTCGATTCCCGGCTTCACGCTGACCGCAAGCGCCGAGCCACACACATGGTTCCAGGCCACCACCTTCGCCGGTGCTTTGCTGCCGTAGCGCGCCCAGATCGTCATCGGCGACAGCATGTGGACCACGTTGACCTGGCCACTCAGAAAGGCCTCGACCAGCTGTGCCCAGCTGCGGAACAGCCGCGGCTGCTCGGCGCCGAGACCCTGCTGCTCGAACAGCCCGCGCTGATGCGCAACCAGCAGTGGCGTTGCATCGGTGATCGGCAGGTACCCAATACGCACCGGCGCATCCGGTTCGGCTGCCGCCGCACGCTCGAACGCCTGCAACAATGGCAATGCACCGGCTGCGGTAAACAGCGCGGAGAGCTTCAGGAACTGCCGGCGCGATCCGGCGCCGGCAGCTGGGTCGTGGGTCATGCTTTTTCCTTCATTCATTATCAGACGGGGCGCCACAGCTCAGGCCGCAGCCAGGCGGATGCCAGAGGGCGCCGCATTACCCCGGATGCCCTGCAGGGTGCGCACGATGGCCGACCGTAGGTCGCCCGCTTCGGTACCACCTCGTTCCCGTGCCGGGAATGGACCCGTGCGCCATTCGCCGACGATCCGGGCCGGCGCACCACCGAGCAGCAGCACGCGATCGGCGAGCATCAATGCTTCATCGATGTTGTGCGTGACCAGCACGGCTGCGGTGCGCCGACGGCTGACGATTCCCCGCAGCAGGGCCTGCATCTCACCACGCGTTACCTCATCGAGCGCGCTGAACGGTTCATCGAGTAGCAGCAGCTCCGGCTCGCGCACCAGGCTGCGTGCCAGTGCCACGCGCTGGGCCATGCCGCCGGAGAGCTCCGCCGGATAACGACCATGTGCCTGCCCGAGGCCAACCTCAGCGATGGCAGCTGCCACGAGTTCACGACGTGCATGCACTGCGGGCGAAGCCTGCTTGTTGAAGTCCAGCCCCAAGGCAACATTGTCCTCGAGCGTCAACCAGGGCAGCAGGCAGGGATCCTGGAACATCAGGCTCACCCGTGGATGCGGCGTCCGCAACGGCTCGCCATGAACCTTGACGGTGCCGCAGTCGGGCGGC
This sequence comes from uncultured Chromatiaceae bacterium, assembly GCA_964592735.1. Classification (GTDB taxonomy): domain Bacteria; phylum Pseudomonadota; class Gammaproteobacteria; order Steroidobacterales; genus QUBU01. The sequence continues at coordinate 15,273 of CAZQGA010000006.1, forward strand.
CGCAAGCCCGCCAGAATCCGCAGCAGTGAAGATTTGCCGACTCCGCTCGGCCCGAGGATGGCGACAATCTCGCCCGCCTTGAGCTGAAGGGAAAAGTGAGCCAGAACCCGCTCAGCGGGTCCGCCATCGCACGCATAGCTCAACGCAATATCACGGACATCAAGCACGGTTGGCTGGAGTGGAATTGCTGCTGAAACAGGCACCAGAGGAAGCCCCCCGGTCGCGGCATGCGATTGGCGCCGCCAGACCGGACCGGCGGCTTTGCGTGCAATCTTCAGAAGCTGTCTCATCAGGCCACCGCAGCGCTTCGTTGAAACTGCTCAAGTTCATCGATCGCCTTGCGCAGATGCTTGAGCGCAGGTGTCACAATGGCAACAAATACTGCTTCGCGCAGGCGTCGCTGCGGCGGATGGCGCATGAGGTAACCACGCGCACCGGCATGCAGGACCGCTGCATTGGCCGCACGCAGCGTCAGCTCCGACACCGCCGCCCGCAACTTGAGGACTGGCAGGATCTGGGCATAACCGGCCTGCGCCTGGTGCGTGAGCACCTGCGCCTGCTGCTGCAGGGATTGGAGAGCCGCATGCAAGCCGTCTTCCTGGTCATCCAGATACAGGTTAACGTGCGAATGGCTGGATCGGGCTTCCCGGATGGTCTTCAGGCTGCCCTCGATGACACCAAAGCCGATACCCACCTGGTTGAGGATGAAACCCGCCTTGATCCGCTCTAGGTACCCGTCGAACTGCACCGGATGGGCGAGCACATCCGCTGCCTCGACGATAAGGCCCTTGAAGTGCAGACTGACGGTGCGTGTACCCTGCAGCCCGGCGAACTCCGGGCAGGGATGCAGATCGAGGCCAGCAGTTCCGGCATGCGCGGCAAACATCAGGTGGCCGCCGTCCGCAACGGCCGCCGCGACGATCACGAGGTGACCGGGACCCACATTCGATACCCAGGGCAGGATGCCATTGACGACGTAGCCACCCTCGCAGGGTTCAGCCGTCAGGCGGATCTTTTCGATGCCATCGAGATGCTTGACTGCATTCGACATCCCGGTGCCCGCCAGCAGGTCGCCGCGCAGAACCGGGGCCAGGAAACGCTCACGCACCGCTGCCTCAGGCGCATGCTGCAAATACCAGGCGCAGGTCGACTGGCACCACACCAGGAAAGCCGTCGATCCGCAGATGCGACCGACGCGGGTGATGATTCCGGTCTGTCGGGCGAGGTCGACACCGGGCAGATCATCAATAGTCTTGTCGGATCCGAAGCCGCCAAGCCTGCCAAGCTCGCGCAGGACAGCCTCCGGATAAAAACCCTCGGTGTCGACAGTGCCCACGATGGGCGCAAGCTGGGTCTGTATCTCCAGATCGATCGCGCGCAGCGCTGCGTTGTCATTCTCGGCGGGACTCATGGTTTTCCTCCTGCGGGCCTCAGGCGTAAGCCTGCAGCTCCGGATTGATCGGCGTACGAGCCAGGTTATTGGCGTAATTGCACAGGGTGGCGAGGCTCACCCCCAGCACCACCTCGAGCGCATTGGCAACGGTATAGCCGGCATCGAGAAACGCCTGCAGTTCCTCGTCGCTCACCTGCCCCTTTTCTGCTATCACGACCAGGGTGAACAGCGCCAGCGCGTTGAGTTTCACATCAGCGAGACCCCGCGTATTGCGCAAGGCATCAAGCAGCGGCTCAGGCAGACGCAACTTGTTGCGTGCGATCTTCGTGTGCCCGGCCACGCAAAAGACGCAGCCATTGCGAACCGCGGCGCTGATCTGGATGACCTCACGTTCGACTTCCGTCAGGCCACTGCTGGCATTGATCGACGTTACCGTCTGGTAGGCTTCGATAGCCGCCGGCGCGTTGGCGAGCACACCGAGCAAGTTCGGCACGAAGCCAAAACTTTTTCTCGTCGCCTCCAGGCGCGCGCGCACCGACTCAGGCGCGGTATCCGTGGTATGTATGGTGATGCGACTCATGGGAATGACCTGCCAGGGTTTCTGCACTGGCTGCGCACTGTAGTTCCAGCATCACCCCACGAGAACGAATTTCAGGTCATGCGTTTATAACGTCACTGACCAGGGGTGTTACCGGGCCGCTCAGCGGCGTCCGCGGTCGAGCAGCCCGCCAACCAGCAACCCGGCAGCGACGCTGCCCGCAAAGGTGAAGGCCGCTGCGCTTCCGGTCGCGAGCAGTACGACGGCAGGCCCGGGACAGATGCCAGAAAGTCCCCAGCCAATGCCGAAGACCATGCTGCCGCCAACCAGGTGCCGGTCGATACGTGTACGTGAAGGCAGGCTGATCCCTGCGCCGGCAAGACTCATCCGCGTGCGCCGGACCCTGGCGAAGGCGGGCGCCGCGGCGAGAATGGCCCCGGCCATGGTCAGGGCAAGCGCGGGATTCCAGTCACCAGCCACATCGAGAAAGGCCAGCACATTGGCCGGGTTCGTCATGCCGGACAGCAGGAGGCCGGCACCGAAGAGCACACCGGCAAGCAGGGCACCGGCGAAAATCACGGTGCGAGCCCATGCCGGACGAACCAGACCGTAATGCCCGCTGTCGTCATGAAGACAAGCACGGCGACCAGCGAGCGGGGTGAGAAGTTGGCAAGCCCGCAGACGCCATGCCCGCTCGTGCAGCCGGAACCGAGCTGCGTGCCAACACCAACGAGCAGACCCGCAAGGGCCAGGCCCGGCAGCCCGGTGGCGAAGCTGACCGGTGCAGCACCGGTCACCAGCGCCGGCAGCAACATGCCACCGATGAAGACGACGAAGGCGCCGCGTGGCCCGGCCCGGCCACGCAGCAGGCTGCCCAGGATGCCGCTGACGCCGGCAATGCGGCCGACGATCAGCAGGAACAGTGCAGCGGCGGCACCGATCAGCAATCCGCCCGCGAATGCCGCAACGAAAGGAGAAGCTGTCCCGGGCATGGCTGCTCAGAACCGGCGTGACCAGGAAACACCCAGGGAATTCTCCGAGAGCCAGTTGTCGACCTCACCACCACCGAAGGCCGGAGGAATCGAGCCCGCACCATTCACCGTCTCGCGAAAGGCATGCATGTATGCCACGTTGATGGCATTGCGCTCCCCGTGCTTCCAGGTGGCGCCGAGGGTCAAGTGCGTACGCACGACGCCTGGCGCGATGATATTGATGAATGTTTCCTGCGCAGGGATCGGCTGCGAGTTGCCGCTGACGCCAGCGCGCGCCGTCAGGCTGTCGGACAGGGCGTAACTCGCACCGAGCTTCCAGACCTTGACGTCGCGCCAGCCAAAGCCAGGGCCGCCATCACCACCGAGCGGGATGCCGGCAAAGAGCAGCGCACTGCTGTTACCGACGGAATCGACCTCCGAGTAGAGAATCTTCTGCCAGTCGAGTGCGATGGTGAATCTGTCCGTGGCACGCAATGCGATTCCCAGCCCGTAGTTCTCCGGGACATCGAAACGTCCCGCACCTTCGAACAGGCCGCGGTAGTCATCGAAGCGGCTCATCCAGGTCTTCGACTGCCATGTCGCCCCAAGGCGGAGGCGATCGCCGATCTCTCCAGTCCAGCCGAGACGGACGCCCCAGCCGATGGAGTCATCGTGGCCACGGCCGGAGACCTCGCCGGGTGCCACCGAGAAACCGCTGAACAGGTCAGTGCCGCGCATCTCGAAGCGCTGGTACGCCAGATTCACCGCCAGGCCGATCGATTGCGAGCCAGTGACCTTGAAAGCCACGCCCGGGGCCAGAAAGGCCTGCGCAAGATCCATGCGCAAACGCCCCGTCGCGCCGAAACGGCCATAGGGATTGGTGCCGTAGTCGGCATTCATGCCACCGTTGCCGTAGAGCGCGAGGCCCAGCGCCAGCCGTTCACTGACATGCCGGCTGTAGCCGAACTCGGGGATGATGAACAGGCGCGTGTCATTGCCGGCGTAACGCACGGAGTCGCCACCCTGGTGGATGGTGCTGCCGCGTCTCGGCACAAAAATATCAACACCCAGTTCGAGGCCATCGGCGACGCCCGCAAGACCAGCCGGATTGGTGGCGATCGCAAGGGAATCCTGCGCGTACGCGATGCCGGCGCCCGCCATGCCCTTCGTGCGCATGCCATAGCCGTAGGCAAGGTAGCCGTTCGTGGCGTGGGCGGAAAACGCTGCAAAGAGCAGCGCCCCCAGGACGATGCGGGAAATCATGTCGGCTCCTGTGAATCAACTGACCAGTACGGTCAAGGCGCCGGCACGTTATCAATTCGTTCGCGGTGAAGCAGTCCCCCGGCAATACTTGTTTGTCATGCCGACATGCCTGTTGCTTCAGACGGGACTGGGCCGGGCTGGTTTTCCTCAGGCCGCTCCGGCACCTGGGCGGCGCGTGAGCCAGACGAGTGCCGTCATCACCAGCACGATCCAGCCGGACAGCCAGAACAGCTCGTTGGCGGCCAGCTGGTAGGCCTGCCGCATCATCTCCCGCGTGATCATGCCGGCGGCCTGCTCGGCACTGATACCGAGGTTCTGCAGGCCCTCCACCGCCGCGCGATAACCCGGTGCGAGCGCGCTGGCATGGTCCGCGAGGCGGCTCTGGTGCATCGCTTCACGCCGGTCCCACATCGTCGTGATGATCGATGCGGCGAAGCTGCCGCTGGTGATGCGTGCAAAGTTGCCGATGCCGGTCGCCATCGGGATCTGGGCCGGCGCAATGCCTTCGAGCTGGATGGTCAGCAGGGAAACAAAAAAGCAGCTCATGGCGATGCCCTGCACCGGCAGCGGCAGGGTATAGGTCCAGATGTCATCGCCGGTCGTGAAGCCGGCGCGCATGAAGAAGGAAACGGCAAACGCCAGAAAGGCAACCGTCGCCATGATCCGCGCGTCCACCCGGTTGCCGAGCTTGGCCACCAGTGGCGTCAGCAGGAAGGCAACCACACCAGCCGGTGCAGCGACCAGGCCGGCCCAGGTTGCCGTGTAATCGAGCTGGGTCTGCATCCACAGCGGCATCAGCAACAGGTTGGCAAAGAACACGGCGTAGCCAAAGCAGAAGGCGACCGTCCCGAAAAGGAAATTGCGATTGCGGAACATGCGCAGGTCCACTGCCGGGTGCTCGTCCGTCAGTTCCCAGATCAGCCAGGCGATGAACAGGACGCCGGCGGTGACCGCCAGCACGGTGATGAAGGTCGAATGGAACCAGTCGGCATCCTTGCCCTTGTCGAGGACGACCTGCAGGGCACCGACCCAGACCACCAGGAGCGCCACGCCGATCGTGTCGATCGGCAGCTTGCGGATCGGCGTCTCCCGCGTGCGAAGGCCTCGCCAGCAGATGAGCGAGCAGAAAATGCCAACCGGCACGTTGATGAAGAAGATCCAGCTCCAGTGGTAGTTGTCACAGATGTAGCCGCCGAAGATCGGCCCGGCCACCGGGCCGATCAGGGTCGTCATCGACCAGACGCCGAGCGCCGTCGAGCGGCGGCTGGCGGGAAAGATGGCGATCAACAGGGTCTGGCTGCCCGGGATCATGGGCCCGGATACCGCACCCTGGAGGATGCGGAAGGCGATCAGTGAAGACAGGTCCCAGGCGAGGCCACAAAGCAGGGACGCAAAGGTGAACAGGACCACGGAAGTCACGAAGACGCGCACGACGCCGAAGCGCCCCATCAGCCAGCCGGTCAGTGGCACGGCCACGCCGTTGGCCACCGCAAACGACGTCACCATCCAGGTGCCCAGGCTGGCGCTGACGCCCAGGTTGCCGGCAATGGTCGGCAGCGAGACGTTGGCGATGGTCGAGTCGAGCACCTGCATGAAGGTGCCGAGCGCCAGCGCAAAGGCCGTCAGCGCCAGCGCACCGCCCTGGAGCGGCGCCTGTGCGAAAGATCCGTTCACGGCTGTCCGCTGGCGTTGGCGCTGATGATGCGCCCGATCTCCGCGTCGACATCCGGGCTCAGGCTGTCCTGCGCCGGATAGGGGCTGCGCGCCTCACGGCCGAGCGGTGAGCCGGAGCGGTTGGACGTGTCAACCTCGGCCAGGACCGACAGCCCGATGCGCAAGGGATGGCTGGCAAGCTCCTGCGGATCGAGCGCGATCCGCACCGGTACCCGCTGGACGATCTTGATCCAGTTGCCCGTGGCATTCTGCGGCGGCAGCAGCGCGAAGGCATTGCCACTGCCGGCGCCAAGGCCGGCCACCTCGCCGTGGAACACGACGCTCCCGCCATAGATGTCCGTGGTGATCCGCACCGGCTGGCCGAGGCGCAGGTCAGCCAGCTGCGTCTCGCGGAAATTCGCATCGACCCAGAGCCGGTCGAGTGGCACGACCACCATCAATGGCGTACCCGCGCCGATCTGCTGGCCGATCTGCACGCTGCGCTTGGCCACGGTGCCGGCAACAGGCGCCACGATGTGCATGTGGCTGCGCCGGATGGCGGCGCGACGATAGTTCGCGATGGCCGCCAGCACCGCCGGGTTGCGACGCAGCTCCACGCCGTGGACCTGCGCCTGCGCCTGCGCGAGGCGGCCTTCGGCCCGCGCAACCACGGCGCTGGCGGCAGCCACCGCTTCGGTCGCGTGGGCCAGTTCTTCCCCGGACACGGCGCCCTGCGCAGCCGCCTGCGCACGGCGTGCGAGGTCGGCACGGGCACGCGCAAGGGTCGTGCGCGCCTCGCCGAGCTCAGCCGTCACCGCATCGACCTGCGAGAAATCGCCACGTACGGCGCGCACTGCCTGGCCAAGCGCGGCCGCAGCCGCCTCGAGTTCGACATCCGCCGTGGCAGGATCGAGATCGACGAGCGGCTGCCCGGCGACGACCCGCTCGGTGTCGTCGGCGTACAGCATGAGTACCGTCCCGGCATCCCGTGCCGTGATGGCCACCAGGTCACCGCTGACGTAGGCATCGTCCGTCGTCTCGCTGGCACCAGCCAGGAAGAAATGCCAGACAGCCCAGGCAAGCACACCGATGCC